>JBEBIC010000402.1:0-1810 GCA_040080595.1 Bacteroidia bacterium
AATTTACTAAAAAACGACATAAGGTGTAATGTGTTAAATTAAACTGAAATTACTGGCGGTCTTCTACCTTAGTAATGTTGGTATTGGCTACATCACTTTCTACCACTCCATCTCTCAAACGTATAATACGATGGGCGTGTAGAGCTATGTCTTCCTCGTGTGTAACTACTATTATTGTGTTGCCCTTGCTGTGTATAGTTTGCAATAGAGCCATTATTTCAATACTTGTTTTTGTATCCAAATTCCCTGTGGGTTCATCGGCAAGTATAATGCTTGGGTTATTTACCAATGCACGTGCTATAGCTACACGTTGGCGTTGCCCACCACTTAGTTCGTTGGGCTTATGTTCCATACGATTGCTCAAGTTTACGCTAGTAAGCACAGCTTCCGCCATACGCATACGTTCTTGTTTTTTGTAGCCTGCGTATATGAGTGGTAGCATAACGTTCTCAAGCGTTGTGGCACGTGGCAATAAATTAAATGTTTGAAACACAAAGCCTATTTCCTTGTTGCGCACTTCGGCAAGTTGGTTGTCGGTCATTTTACTTACTTCTTTACCATTAAGCCAATACTCGCCATTGGTGGGCGAATCCAAGCAGCCTAATATATTCATTAAGGTAGATTTGCCCGAGCCCGATGGCCCCATAAGCGCTACATATTCGCCTTTGGCTATAGTTATACTTATGGTTTTAAGTGCGTCTATTATTTCGTTGCCAATGGTGTAACGCTTACTTATGTTGTTTATGCTTATTAGGTTTTCCATGCTGTAGGTAGTGTTAAACCTTAGTTTTTACTTTGCTCCATTCTTTTATTTGCCAAGTAATATACCCAGTACAAATATGATTTTTGGCTTCGTCCACTATTTTTATTTCGCACGTAGTTTCAGTTACTCCGTTGGTTTTTAGTTCCGTTTTAATAGTGTTAATGTATTCGTCATTTATCTCAAATGCTGCATATACATTACTTTTGGCTTGATACACATAATCCATTTTTAAGGTTTTGAGTATTAAGCGATATTGGCTCGAATCAAAATTGGTAATTAATAAAAAACCAGTACAATACTCGCACAAGGTAGCCAACAAGCAAGCGTGTATTCCATTGAGGTGGTTTTTGTTAAATCGTGTGTATTTGCCCGTTACATTTATACTATGTTGCGTAAGGCTTGTAATGCGCAATTGGTGTGGTTTGTTAAACGGTATAGTACGTGCACTTACTATGTTCAACAGCCATAAATAAAACGCTGAAGTACGTGCTTTTTGAATAATAGAATTAAAATTAAGCATTGTTTAAATATATAAATTAATGTTGCGTAAATGTAGTGTTTAAATTAATTGACGGCAATAAAATGCAATGAGGTAACGGAGGTTTTTATAGCTAACGTTAAGCGTTGAATAAGCACACTGTTTTAGCAAATTTTTACTGCTATATGTTAAAATTTAGCATTCAAAAATTAGTGCGGGCATATAAAATAAAAGTGTTATATTTACTTCAATCATAATACACACATTTGCACTTACTATGAAATTTAAAATTATACTCCTCTCTTTATTTGCAACCCTTACCGCTAATGCGCAAGATAGCTTAGTTGCCAAAAAACGAACGCCGTTCCTCAACCACGAAATAGGTTTTAATACCATGTATTTAATTAAGCAAGTTATTAGTAATAACCCAACTGCTACATTGCCACAACTGCCATATTCATTGTTTTACAACATTTATTATAAAAACATAGTGGGTGTGAGATTAGGCGCAGGGGCTACTAACACTACTACCAAAACAGTAATAAGCGGACAAGTAGATGCAAAAACAA
>JBEBIC010000403.1:0-1801 GCA_040080595.1 Bacteroidia bacterium
GCGTAAGTTAATGCGCCTTTGGCATTGGTTTCTATTTGTACTCCAGCTACTCGTGCCATAGTTTTATATGTTTTTGAAAATTAATTATAGTAAATATACACAGTTTAATTATAAATTACAATAGCTCTGTTAGACTTACAAAAGCCTACTATTCCTTAGCCTCCGCCAATAATTTATTTTGGCGGGTAAACCATCTAAACAATTTTAAGGACACGTCCATAAACAATATTTTGGCATTGGCATTACGCTCTATGTGGTATATAGAATTGTTAAATTCTTCAATAATTTCAATAGTATCGGCACCTATTATGCGTTGATGAAACTTATCTAAAAATTGTTTTTCGGCACCCGCAGTTTTTATAACGGCATCGCCTTGGTAGGCAAGTATTAAACTTTCGCGAATAAGATGTAGGCAATACGTCAAAAACTTTTTTTGTCGCTCGCGCTTTAATGCCTCTAACTTATCAATAAATGGTACTAGTTCTATGGTTTTTTTGTTAAAACAAATCAGCATCCATTCTCTAAATAGTTGCATAAACAGGTTGTCGCCCTCGGTTTCTTGGGCTAAACGTTTGGCGGTATTGTAGCTTCCCTCCGCCATATTTATTACCTCTTGGGCTTGCTCAGTACTTAATTGGTAGTCGTACATCAATGCTTTTGATAAATTAGCATCGTCTATACCACCAATTTTTATGAGTTGCGTACGACTTATAATCGTTGATAATAATTGCTCTTGCTGCTCTACCACTAACAAAAACAATGTTTTTTCGGGCGGTTCTTCCAGCAGTTTTAATATTTTGTTGGCGGCTTGGGTGTTCATTTTTTCCGCCATCCATATTATCATTACCTTAAATTCACTTTCGTAAGGTTTTAGGGCAAGTTTGCGTATAATATCTACACTTTCCAGTGCCGAAATATTGCCTTGTTTGTTATCAATACCAATGGTTTCGAGCCATTCAAACAAATCTAAATACACATTATGGAGCAATGCCTTGCGCCACTCGGCTATAAACTGTATGCTTGTAGGGTCTTTGGTTACTTTGGTGGTAGTGTTGGTAGGGAATGCAAAGTGCAAATCGGGGTGTACCAGTTTGTTGTATTTTACGCATGCGCTACATACTCCGCAGGAGTCGGTGGCTTGCCTATCTTTGCAGGCAATGTATTGAGCGTAAGCAACTGCAAGCCCTATAGCACCAACACCTTCCTTACTAAGAAATAATTGTGCATGGCTAATACGGTTTTCGTTAGCACTATTTATTAAGCGTTGTTTGATGGCAGCGTGCCCTATAATATCTTTGAATTGCATTGTGTAAATTTATAATTCTTTTACGTAATAATGCACATTGGTTTAACTGAAATTATAACAATTAGACTAGTATAAATAATTACAATTTTCTATCGTGCAAAATAATCAAAAAAATATTTTTTTGATTAAACACTATTGCCACAAACACTTTAACCTTAGGAACACATATACAAACTACATAAATTTATATTAGTAATAACGCACACTCTATTTTCTTTTTTTTGCCGTATAACATAATTTAAAAAAAAACAAAAAAAGGTTAAGTAATTGCTTACTTAACCTCTTTTATGTACTCGGGGCGGGAATCGAACCCGCACGCCTGTTACGGCACAGGATTTTAAGTCCTGCGTGTCTACCTATTCCACCACCCGAGCCTCTCACAGTGTTTGGCACCTACAGAACGTTAATTAAAAAATCCCGATTAAGAAAATCGGGACGATTTAATAGTGGAGCGAAAGACGAGATTCGAACTCGCGACCCCGACCTTGGCAAGGT
>JBEBIC010000404.1:0-1801 GCA_040080595.1 Bacteroidia bacterium
GCTACGTTTGACACTATTTCTATCTGTTTATCAAAAGGATTGGGGTGCCCTGTAGGCTCGTTATTATTGGGTTCGGCAGCTGTTGTAAAACAAGCACGTAGGTTTAGAAAAGTAATGGGCGGTGGCTGGCGACAAGCGGGCTATCTTGCAGCTGCTGGCATTTACGCATTGGATAATAACATAACCCGATTAAAAGACGACCACAAACGGGCACTACAAATAGGCGAATTATTGGCAAACAAAAACTATGTAACCAATATATATCCTATACAAACTAATATTGTAGTATTTGAATTACCCACCACACTATTAGCAACCGATTTTGTAGCAAAAATGGCACTTAAAGATGTATATTGCATTCCGTTTGGTAAGCACTTAGTACGTTTTGTAACACATCTTAATTTTAACGATGACCAACTTGCCTACTTAGCTAATTGCCTACAATCAATGGAGTAAAAACCTAACATCTCACTACCAATATCTATCATCTAAATACTAACATCTCAAATCTAAATTATCATGGCTAAGAAAGAAACTAAAGAAGTAAAAAAAGACAAAAAACAAAAGAGCATATTAAACGATGCGTCTATTTCGTTTTTAGAAAAATACATTAACAATGCCTCTCCTACAGGCTTTGAAGCCGAAGGACAAAAATTATGGTTAGAATATTTAACCCCATACATAGATACAAAGTACGTAGATAACTACGGAACTGCGGTAGGGGTTATAAATCCTGAAGCCGAATTTAAGGTAGTAATAGAGGCCCATGCCGACGAAATAAGCTGGTTTGTACATTACATTACTTCTGACGGATTTGTGTACCTGCGTCGCAATGGTGGTGTTGATCATCAAATAGCGCCATCAAAACGTGTAAACATACATACTGATAAAGGTATAGTAAAAGCCGTATTTGGCTGGCCTGCAATACACGTGCGTGATGCAGCTAAGGAAGAAGCGCCAAGTGTTAAAAATTTGTTTTTAGATTTGGGTTGTTCATCTAAGAAAGAGGTAGAAGAATTAGGTGTACACGTAGGTTGCGTGGTTACTTATCCTGACGAGTTTATGGTACTTAACAATAAGTATTATGTAGGGCGTGCGTTGGATAATCGTGTAGGTGGTTTTATGATAGCCGAAGTAGCACGTATGCTTAAAGAAACCAAAACAAAATTACCATTTGGCTTATACATTGTAAATAGTGTACAAGAAGAAATAGGCTTGCGTGGTGCCGAAATGATAGCACGTACCATAAACCCACACGTGGCTATATGTACTGATGTTACGCACTGTACACAAACACCTATGATGAATAAAATAGCGAGTGGCGATGTAGCCTGTGGCAAAGGACCTGTACTTACTTACGGCCCTGCGGTACAAAACAACTTGTTAAAACTTATTATAAAAGCCGCTGACGCTAACAAAATAGACATACAACGTGCAGCAGTATCTCGCTCTACAGGCACTGATACCGATGCCTTTGCGTATTCTACCAACGGTACAGCTTCTGCATTAATATCATTGCCATTGCGCTATATGCACACTACCGTAGAAAGTGTGGATAAGCAAGATGTGGAAGATGTTATTAAGTTGATTTTTGAATCCGTAAAAAGCATCAAAAACAACCACGATTTTAAGTACATAAAATTGTAAAAAACAATTACGAATTACGTTCCTATCAATAGTGGAGTAATAAAAAAGCGTGCGGATAAAACTAGTTTATCCACACGCTTTTTTTTGGTTAAGAAATTAAATTTATAAATGTAACACTATACGGGGTAATAGACAAAAAGTAGGCTAGAAATCT
>JBEBIC010000405.1:0-1799 GCA_040080595.1 Bacteroidia bacterium
GCCCGAAGCTAAATTATATACAGTATCTTTAGTACTCTCGTTAAACCACAGTACCTTGTAAGTTCCTGTAAGATTATAAGGTGTAATAAATGCTTTACCGTCAATTATAGCGTTGCACGATGTGGCAAAAGTATCTATCTTAAAATCAAATTTATTACTACGGGCTAATTCTAACAAAGTAGGTTGCTCAAAGCCTTGTGTAAGTGTAACTCCTGTTGGGGTTGTACCAATATCTATTACGGCTTCGCCAATGGTGTAACTTACCAAACCACTTGTACTTACACCTCCAGCAGTACTTATAACTTCACGCTCAGCATGAGGCACTACTTGCGCTGTGGCAAGTGCGCAAAAGCAAGAGAGAAATAATATATGGAGGGTAGTTTTCATAATTTAGTTTAGTGTTGATGTTGTGACTACCACTCTATCCAAGAGTTGCCTGATGCTACAAGTCTGAAACAAGCTTTTTTATTTGGAGGTATTGTAATTTGATTTGACGTTCCATTAACACTTAACCCCGAAAAAAAACCGTTAGAGTATAAATCAAACGTTCCTGATCCTGCTGAAACATTGTCAATATCTATATACATTCCATTAGTACCAGTATTTCTAATAATTATGATAGTACCTTCAGGTACAGTGCTTGGTTTAAGTAAATTTAACGTATGATAAGACACATCTGTATTATTTAAAATAATAATATAATCGCCTTTATTTTGTGTCCCGTTTATATTATTAAGAACTCTTGTTTTCACAATTTGTCCACCATCAACTTGTAAGGCGGGACCTATAGAATTGTTTTTAACTGATACTGTAGCTGTATCTCCCTGATTATTTTCAAATGTTGCGCCTCTTGCTTTACCTTCTACATATAATGCGTCATTAGTTGCATTAAAAATTTGGAGTTTTGCTTTGGAGTGATTCGTGTAGTCTCCTAACCAAACATTATCATTAGCGTGTTTTTGAGAAATTATTGTGTCTGAGGAGCTTAAAAACTTATTTCTTTGCCAAATATCTGAACCTACCACGGGTAACCACTGAGGAGGACTACCGATACCTTGACTTGTAAGTACTTCACCAGCAACACCCGCATTACCTCTTATTTTTAATTTGTCTGATAAATCAAGGCTAATGTAATTTCCTACTAGATTTTTACCTACGAACACATCAGTATTAGTAAGTCGTAAACGTTCTATAGGCGTTGCAGAATTATCATTAAGAAACATCTCGCCTTGCGTACTAAGTAATGTGTTTGTACCATTAAATTTAGCTACGAAACCACTTGTTGCTAATGCTGCGTTGCTCGTTAATTGTAACGTTGATGTTGTTGAACTATTAATAACAAAATTATTTTTAGGATTTGTGGTTCCCCAACCTATAAAACCTAATGTAGTACCAACTGTAGGGTCTTCATATAATTTTGAGTTAGTGAGTTTGTTTGGGGTAATTCCAAATTTAGGCAAATAATTAGGGTTAGATGGAGTTGCGTAAGAAACAACGTTTAAAGAAGCTAAATCGGCATCTGCTAATCCTCTAAAGGTTGGTGCTGCTGCGCCACCAGTTGCAGGACCTGCCAAAAAGAAGTTTATTGGTTGTGATTTTAAAGTTGGAGTAAGCATTTTATTGCTCAACCCATTTATCGTAACATCATTATACAACAATGGCATTTTGAGTGTAATAGTATCAAATACTGATAATTGATTACTATTTATACCATTAATAGTAGTAGTTAGTTTACCCGCTGTAATTTTATGTAAAATACCATCTATTATATCAGTAGAATCGTTTGTTTGAGAGGGTTG
>JBEBIC010000406.1:0-1798 GCA_040080595.1 Bacteroidia bacterium
TTGAAAGCTAGGGTCGTTAATTTTACTTGAGATACTATTTCCAGTTCTTTTTATTTTATTAGAAGTGATAATATCGGCAAGATCTGAAGGGGAATTATTAATACTTAACGACATGTAGTTAGAAAAGCTACTTAGCATGTATGGAACGGAAACATTGGTATCAGAGTACACTTTGTAATTAGGATAAGTGCCTGATATTTGAGTTCGTCCTCCTGTTGTGAAAAAATTAATAGAGTCGGCAGGGAATCTATTAGTAACAGTAAACGTTTTTACATTCAATGAAGATGATGGTATTACTTTTATACCTGTACCCGCCACCACATTTACGACAGTATCTTTATTGGCCAAGTGCGAAAGGTTTACGCTATTGTTTAATAATGGCTTTAAAGGGTCTTTTATAGTTAATACATTAGTTGTAGAATCGAAATTTAACTTTGGTAATGGCGTGTATATGTAGGTTTTATTGGCAGAGTTGCTAAATCGTACTCGGGTAATACTGTTAAGCGTATCTTTTATGATAGATTTTATTGAATCTCTAATATAAGCATCATCAATACTAAAATTAATATCGTTAGTAGTACTATTTATTTTTATACCATTGCCTTGATTAAAATTAATATTATCGCCAATCCCATTTTTGCTTAATGTAAGTGTATTGGTACTTGTGTTTGTAATAGCTAAGTCTTGAGTTTTAGCTATTATGTTGTACTTAGTTCCTCCTCCAGGGGCGCCACTTGGTGTTGGTGTTATTGCAAGATTATTAGTATTACTAAATGCTGTTACAATCGTATCTCGTTTTATTACAGGTATAGGAATGTTTTGTGTATGGTTACCTACAGTTAATGTATTTGTACTTGCATTAAAATTTAAATTGGTAACATCATTGGCAACATTAGCCGTACCTGAGTTTGTAGCAAAATTGGCTGTAGTAGCTACATCAGCGGCTTTTGCCTTATCGCTATAAAAAGCATAGGGCACAGTAACTAAACTGGTGGTGCTAACCGTAGTGTATGTAGTTGAAGGACTTATTTTAATTTCAACTAACAAGTTGGCGTTGCCATCTTTCCAAGGCAATGCACTTAGTACAGAGCCTGTTATAATGTTATTTCCTTTTCCTATTTTTAAATTAGCAAGTCCGTAAGTATTTGTAATGCTGTAATTAGTATGCTCTTCGCTATAAGTACCTGTAGTTGGGTTGCCTACTGTTACCGTAAATTTAAAAACAACAGGAGTGCCACTAGCTATAAGCGTACCATTAGCATTGCGTATTACGGCTTGATAGTTAATACTATCAGGTACTTGTGCATAGGTAAAATTAATGGTGGTAAAGGCGAGTAATAAAGCGTAGATATAGTTTTTCATAAGGCGTATTATTTTGTGTTTCTTTAGATGTTTAAAAATAGCATAAAAAAACACAATAGCCAAAAAAAAGTTTTTTACTTTTAACAAAAAATAAAAAGCGTGTTAAAACAACACGCTTTTACACCACTAACAACACCATAATGAAAAGAGTACTTATAACAGGAGCAGCAGGTTTTTTAGGGTCGCACTTATGCGATAAATTTATAAACGAAGGTTGCCATGTAATAGCAATGGATAATCTTATAACGGGCGATATGAAAAACATAGCGCATCTTATGCCTTTGCCTCAGTTTGAATTTTATCATCACGATGTAAGTAAGTACATATATGTGCCTGGCGAACTGGACTATATTATGCACTTTGCATCGCCTGCATCGCCTATTGATTATTTAAAAATACCAATACAAACCCTAAAAGTATCATCGCTTGGTACACA
>JBEBIC010000122.1:0-8331 GCA_040080595.1 Bacteroidia bacterium
TCAGTATTACAAACACATAACCAATACTAAATGCAACTACTTACCGTTAGGTACATACAATTAAAACGCGAACTGCGCAGTTTGGGAATTATATATACCATGCTATTGGTGTGTATGTATGCACTGTTGGTGTATTTTACGTATAGAGGCTATTCGGCATCAATAAATGGGGCATTAATATGTACCGCAATTATGAGTGCGCTATGTTACACAATACACATAACTAGAGCTGATAAAACCTTTGTATATACACACTTAACACAGCCACGTAAGCAATTTTATTTAGAATATAGTGTACTTATTTTTCCATTTGCAATTACGAGTATGTTTACTTCGCATTGGTATTTTTTCTTTTTATTAATAGGTATTATAGCGTGTGTTCCGTATGTTACATTTAGCGTTAAACAACACACGTATTTAAAAAACATAAGTCGCATTATTCCTAGTTATAATTTTGAATGTATAAGTGGGTTTAGAAAATCATTCGTTACCTTACTTCCTATTTACGCCTTTGCACTGGGCGTTAGTTGGTTTAAAATAGCGCCACTTGTGTTTTTATTTATACTATCTACATCAATAAGCGCCATGTATGCCGAGTGCGAACCCTTGCATATATTAGCCATAGGCAACTTATCGCCACGGGCTTTTTTGCGTAAAAAATTGCGTAGCCACAGTCTATTGTTAGTATTGCTTTTTTTGCCTGTGTTAGTTATTAATACATTTTTTAATACAGACTATTGGTTCATCAATTTGTTTTTTATGGGTACTCAATTAGCCTTACTCTGCTTGGCTATTACGCTTAAATACACTATGTATGCACCCAACAAAAACCTAAGTGCTAACTCCATTATTTTAGGCATAGTTTCGGCAGGTTGCGTTATACCATTTTTGTTGCCTATTCCTGCGCTTATGGCATTGCGTTATTACAAAAAAGCCAAACAAAATTTAACACACTATTTATATGATTAAGATAAATAACCTTACTGTTGCATTTGATGCTAATGTAGTATTGAATGATATAAACACCACCTTTGATGTGGGCAAAGTACACGGAATAGTAGGCTTGAATGGTGCGGGGAAATCTACATTTTTCAATACTTTATCGGGGCAATTAAGACCAAACACTGGCACTATTATTTTTAACGAAATCACACTGTTAAGCAAGCATATTAGTTTTTTAGAAACCAATAATTTTTTTTATTCCCGAATTACGGGCAACGAATATTTAAACTTGTTTGTACAAACTAATTTAGAATTTAACCTCACGGCTTTGCAAACTTATTTTAATCTTCCGTTAAATGAACTGATAGAGGGCTACTCAACAGGAATGCGTAAGAAACTAGCGCTATTAGCTATTTTAAAACAAGATAACCCCATACTTATATTGGACGAGCCATTTAACGGTTTGGATATGGAAACCAACAAAGTAGTAGAGTTAATAATTATAAAATTGCAACAAAAACAAAAAACGGTATTTATATCATCACACATAATAGCACCTTTGTTGCACGTGTGCGATTATATTCATTACTTGCATCAAGGAACGATAGTAAAATCGTACCCCAAAACAAGTTTTGGTACTATTGAAAATGATTTGTTTGCACAACTACAATTAGATGCACAAATGGTAATTAACAATGCAATATAGTAGTTAATAACACAGAAAATAGTGTGTAATTATGCTCTTGCACATTAATCGTAATTCTTAATTTTTAATTCGTAATTAATATCACATGTCTTTTGTGTCATAGTTTAATCTCATATCCTGCCATTTTGAACACTAATTAAACCCCACCGCTGAAATTATGACTTGTAATAAACACGCACCTTACGTGGCATTATTTGTGAATTAAGAGCAGTATAAAATTTTAATAATTAACCTTAACTAAATAAAAACACAATGGCAAAAGTAAACATTAAACCAATTGGCGACCGTGTAGTAATAGAATCATCGGAAGCAGAAACTAAAACAGCAAGCGGATTATACATACCCGACACAGCCAAAGAAAAACCACAACACGGTAAAGTAGTAGCAGTAGGAGCGGGGAAGAAAGACGAACCTATGACTGTAAAAGTAGGCGACAAAGTATTGTACGGTAAGTACGCAGGCACTGAAGTTACGGTGGACGGCAAAGAATATTTAATAATGCGCGAAGCAGATATTTTTGCAGTAGTTTAAATAGTCTAATATCTCAATACTATCATCTCACATCTAATAAAAAAATAAAATGGCAAAAGAATTATCGTTTAATACCGATGCACGCGAAAAATTAAAAAGCGGCGTTGATCAATTAGCAAATGCAGTAAAAGTTACTTTAGGTCCTAAAGGTCGTAACGTAATTATTGATAAAAAATTTGGCGCACCACACATTACCAAAGACGGTGTAACCGTAGCCAAAGAAATAGAATTGAGCGACCCTATTGAAAACATGGGCGCACAATTACTTAAAGAAGTTGCAAGCAAAACCGCTACACAAGCAGGCGATGGTACTACTACCGCTACCGTGTTAGCGCAAGCTATAGTTACAGCAGGTTTAAAAAACGTTGCCGCAGGTGCAAATCCTATGGATTTAAAACGTGGTATTGACAAAGCCGTAGCAGCAGTAGTTGCCGATTTAAAAAAACAATCGAAAAAAGTAGGCGACGATATTCAAAAAATAGAACAAGTTGCAACAATATCAGCCAATAACGACAATGTAATAGGTAAACTTATTGCTAACGCAATGGCTAAGGTTAAGAAAGAAGGTGTAATAACTGTAGAAGAAGCTAAAGGTACTGAAACTGAAGTTAAAATAGTAGAAGGTATGCAGTTTGACCGTGGGTACATATCTCCGTATTTTATTACCAATGCTGAGAAAATGGACATTACTTTGGAAACTCCAAATATCTTAATTACTGATAAAAAAATATCAGCAATGAAAGAGTTGTTACCAATATTAGAAAAATCAATGCAATCGGGTAAACCTATGTTAATAATAGCCGAAGACTTAGATGGCGAAGCATTACAAACATTGGTAGTAAATAAATTACGTGGCTCATTAAAAATTGCAGCAGTAAAAGCACCAGGCTTTGGCGACCGTCGTAAGGCAATGTTGGAAGACATAGCAATACTTACAGGAGCAACCGTAATAAGCGAGGAGCGTGGCTTTAAACTAGAAAATGCTGAATTAAGTATGCTTGGTCGTGCTGATAAAGTTTCAATAGATAAAGACAACACAACCATAGTAAATGGTGCTGGTAAAAAGGCTGATATTAGTGCACGTGTAGGCGCTATTAAATCGCAAATAGAAACTGCAACAAGCGATTACGATAAAGAAAAACTACAAGAGCGTTTGGCTAAATTAGCAGGCGGTGTAGCGGTACTTTATGTAGGTGCTGCCACTGAAGTAGAAATGAAAGAAAAGAAAGACCGTGTGGACGATGCTTTAGCAGCTACTCGTGCAGCGGTTGAAGAAGGAATTGTACCAGGCGGTGGTGTAGCTTACATACGTGCTATTGATGCGTTGGACAAACTTAAATTTGACAACGAAGACGAAAACACAGGCGTAGCTATTGTTAAACGTGCTATACAAGAACCATTGCGCCAAATAGTATTTAATGCAGGTGGCGAAGGTGCGGTAGTAGTAAACAAAGTACGCGAAGGTAAAGGCGATTTTGGTTACAATGCCCGTACTGATAAATACGAAAAATTAATTGATGCAGGTGTTATAGATCCTACTAAAGTTACTCGTATTTCGTTAGAAAACGCAGCGTCTATAGCAGCTATGTTACTTACAACGGAGTGTGTAATAAGCGATAAAAAAGAAGCAGCTCCAGCTATGCCAATGCCAGGAGGTATGGGCGGAGGAATGGACTACTAAGCAATAATAGTTCATACTACGTTTATAAAATTAAATAAGCGCCAAGTGTTGTAAAACATTTGGCGCTTATTTAATTTATTAGTTGACTTTAGTTAAAAACTTCATTTACATGCCAAAACAGAAAAGGTGTAATCTTTAATTCGTAATTAAAATAGCTTAATCTACTTGCAACACCAAGCCTTTTAGATACTCGCCCTCAGGGTGAAATATACTATACGCATGATCCACAGGTTGGTGCAATTGATGCAACACACGCACCTTACGTCCTGCAATAATAGCGGCACTTAGCACAGTACTGTTAAATGTAAATTTATCAACCGCTTGCGAGCAACTAAATGTAAACAGTAATCCACCAGGTTTAAGGTATTTTAACGCCTCGCCATTTAAACGTTTGTAGCCTTGCACGGCTTGGTGCTTAGCGTCTTGATGCTTAGCAAATGCAGGAGGGTCAAGCACTATAATATCGTACTTCTCAGTGGCTTTACTCAAAAAATGAAATGTGTCTTGCGCAAACGATTCGTGCGCAATGTTTGCATCAGTACCAAAATTTAACGCAACATTTTGGTTTACTAAATCTATAGCTTTAGCACTGCTATCTACGCTATGTACTAGGGTAGCACCCGCTTTTAAGGCATATATAGAAAAACCTCCACTGTAGCAAAATGTATTTAATACCGATTTTCCTTTGGCGTATTGCGCTAACAATTCACGGTTCTCACGTTGGTCAATAAAGAAACCAGTTTTTTGCCCAGTTTCCCAGTTTATATTAAATTTATGTCCGTGCTCAGTTACTTCATTGGTAAGGGTTTCGCCCCATATCAAACCATTTTTAACTTCGTATTTAAGTACTATTGGTTTGGCTAATGTATCTTCACTTTTATCATACACACCGTTCAAAGCCTTGCCATAGCAGGTTTTTAGCGCTTCTACTATATATGGTTTAGCTAAGTGCATACCTATACTATGGCTTTGGAGTACTGCCGTGCCATTATAAAAATCTATAATCAAACCAGGTAAACCATCTCCCTCAGCGTGTATTAATCTATATACATTGGTACTGTTGCTGTTGGTAAGCCCTACGCTGGTGCGATGCGCAAAGGCATCGCTTATTTTTTTGTTCCAAAACTCTTGGTCTATCGCTACTTCTTCAAACGAAATTATACGTACCGCAATACTATTTTGGTGATACTGCCCTATTGCCAAAAACTGTTGCTTATTATCATACACAGCTACTACTTCGCCATCGGTTACGGCTACCGACATACCTTGTTCGTTTACAATGCGTTTAATAGCACCGCTAAATATCCACGGATGAAAACGTAATGAGGCTTGCTCTTTACCAGGGTTTAATAGTATTCTTTTCATAATAAATAAATGGGTTTTAATAGTTGCACAATAGTACTCGTTTTTTTGTTAAAAAATAAATGGAGTGTGGGTAATACTGATTGCAAAGTTTTGTACACGCAAACTGTAGGTTTTAAACGTAATTCGTAATTGTACTTTAAATTTATTTTGTATTTTTTTTACGTCTATATAATTCATATTATTATATTTGCTTTCATGAATACTACAAAAACCCTCACAGCTACACTTGCAGCATTGTTATTTATAACCAATGTAATGGCAGGCGATAAAGTAAAAGAAGTATTAGCAAAAGACAAATTAAGCGCACACGATTACCGTGGGGCACTTAAAATGTATTATGATATGCTTGCCAAAGAGCCTAACAACGCCAGTTACAACTACAATGCTGGGCAATGCTTATTAGAGCTTAAAAAATACGACGATGCTATTACGTATTTTGAAACCACATTAAAACAAAAACCAAAATACAACGAAATTATACATTTATCGTTGGCTAAATGTTACCACAGCACAGGTAAGTTAGACGAGTCAATAGCCGAAGTAAACGATTACCTTGCAAGTGGCAAAAAAGGTGGCAAGCCAAAAGAATACGAGGCTGCTATGGACGTAAAAAACGCTTGCGCACGAGCTAAAGAATTAATACAAAAACCTGTTGATGTTACCATTACCAATATGGGTACGGTTATTAATTCTAAGTATGATGATTATGCACCATCAATAACGGCCGACGGTAAAACCATGATATTTACATCGCGCCGTGAGGATACACGTGGGGGAGGAGTGGATAACGAATTTGACGGTAAATATTTTGAAGATATTTATATGACTACATTTGACGAACGTACAGGCAAATGGTCAGAGGCTGAGGCTATTAAAGGTTCTTTAAATAGCGAAGCACACGATGCTTCGTTAAGTATATCGCCAGACGGTAGCCAAGTATTTGTATATAAAAACATTCCCGACGAAACCCGCAGTGGCGATATATTTGTGAGTAATCTTAACAAATCGGGCAAATGGAGTACACCACGTAGCGTAAGCGAAAACATCAATTCAAGCTATTTTGAAAGTTCGGCAAGCCTTAGTAGCGACGGACAAACACTTTATTTTGTAAGCGAGCGTCAAGGTAAAAACACCATTGGTAACGGAGATATTTATAAAGTAAAAAAGATTTCGAAAAGCGAATGGGGAATACCCGAAAACTTAGGAGGAATAGTAAATACGCCTGATGATGAGGTGGCAGTGTACATACACCCCGATGGCAAAACTTTGTTTTTTAGTTCCAAAGGACACAACAGTATGGGTGGATATGATATTTACAAAACAACATTAGGAACCGATGGTTTATGGTCTAAACCCGAAAACTTGGGCTATCCCATTAACACGACCAACGACGACCTACACTTTGTACTTACTGCCAATAATACTACTGCCTACTATTCGCGCAACAATGGCCCTAATGCCTTAGGCGAACGTGATATTTATAAAATAGATATGACCAAAAGTGGTATAATGCCAGTAAATAAAGAAGATGCCGAAAAAAGCAAAGACCTCATCATTATTAAAGGCGATGTAATAGATAACGCTGCATCACAAGCAGTGGAAGCTGATATAATAATAGCCGATGCAGTAACTAATGAGCAAATACACAAAATAAATAGTAATTCCGAAGGAAGTTATTTTTGTATGCTTAAAGCCAACAAAAAATACACAATAACAGTTACTAAAGAGGGTTTTAAACCCTATACCGAAACTATAGATTTAACAATAAATACCAACCCGTCTATTACCAAACCAATATTATTGGTACGTCAATAATATTTACAAAGTATTAAATACAATGGGACTATTTGATTTCTTTAAAAAAAACAACAGCTCAACAGTTGTTGATGCAAAACAAACTACAACTAAAGTAGCAATAGATTATGCTACAATAGATAGTTTGGCAAAAGCAAAAGAGTTAGAAACTAGTAAACAATTAGTAAAGCATTATTTGTTCCCTTTAGAACTTGGTGGACAAGAAAACGCACTAAACGTAGTATATATAACGCAAGTAGCAGATAATGCAAAAAAAATAGTTGATGCTAAAGTGGATAAAATGCTTGAAGAAGGTGCTGATATTAGATATGCTGCAAAACCCGAATATATAGGAGCTAGCTTTATACCAAGTAAAATATTAGTTACTGTAACTGGGGATAAATCAATGGTAGAAGTAATTGATATTTGGTAAATTTTAGTTAAAACCTATTTTTTATGGGACGAACTTTAAAAAATAAACTTGTTTTATTAAAAACAATAACTACTTTTGTACCGTTAAAAAAAAACAAACATAAAACAACAACAAATAATTAACCTTAAAACAATCAAAAAAAACAAAATGAAAAAATTAACATTATCAGTATTAGCATTAGCTACAGTAGCATCGTTTACAGCTTGTAAAAAAGGAACAGAAGATCCAGCTTTATCTTTCCGTACAAGAGATTCTCGTATGGCTGGAGAGTGGAAATTATCTACAGCAGAGATTGTTAAATCATACAGAAAATCAGGAGGTGCAGGTACTGCTGCAAATCCTACTTTTGTAGAAACATTAACTAAAAACGAAACTTACGACGGAACAACTGTTAAAAAATCAGCAGTATGGTCAGAAGTACAAACACCTGGTTCTACAAACACAGAAACTTCAACATTCAATGGTAAGTATGAAATGACTTTAACTATACTTAAGGATGGTACTGTAAAAGTTGCTACAACTACAGCTCCAACATCAGTAACAGGCGTAACTTCACCAGCGAACACATTGCCTTCAGGCTTAACTGTTTCTCCTTCTTCTAGCAATAGTAGCTTTGGAAGTTATGATTACACAAACTTTGATGGTACTTATAATTATGCGGCATCAACTACTAAATCAGAAAATACAGGTCGTTGGTCTTGGTCAGATTCAAGAAAAAACAAAGTTATGGTTAATATAGATGGTTTAGGTACTTTCTATGTTAAAGAATTAAGAAATAAAACTTTAGTTCTAGTAAATGAAAATGCTAATACTGGTTCTACAGTTAATACTACTAGTTCAGACGATAGTGGTTCATCTGTTGCTACTCTGTCTCTTATA
>JBEBIC010000123.1:0-8316 GCA_040080595.1 Bacteroidia bacterium
GTTTATGTTAGAGGTTATAATATTCCCAGCAGAGTTTAATATATTGCTTGCGGGTGATATGCTACTCAGGTTTACTACTGCGCCTGTTATACCGTTTACGGTAGTAGTAAGATTACTACCTGTAAGTGTGTTGCTAATAGTATTAACCATGGGTACTGCCGTTCCTGCTACACCATTAACAGTAGTAGTAAGGTTATTGGCGGTGCTAGTATTGGTTACTGTGTTTATTGCTAAAGTGGTATCTACCACTCCATCAACAGTTGAAGTTATGATGTTACCACCACTACTAATTATGTTTGTGGTTGGTGGCGGTGTGCTTAGGCTTGCCCATTGCAATCCGTCCCAGTAATAATAGCCTGGTTTTACACCATTAATACCTGCTGTGGTATTGCTGTTATATACCAACAAACTTGTGGCTGGCGCAACTATAGGCGCTGCTACATTAGTAGCGGTAAGTACTATACGTGGTATAAGCAAACCACGTGTAGTGTGCGTAATGTCAAGTATTGCTGAGGCATCGGGCGTTACTGTGTTTATGCCTACATTTTGGGCTTGTATGTTTGATACACTTAATACTACTAAGCTAATAGCTGTTGTACACCCCAACAGAAGTTTACTAACGCTACGCATTGCTGTTGTGTTGTGTTGTGTTGTGTTGTGTTGTCGCATGGTGTGAGTGTTTTATGGTTGTTTTTTATACGAATAAATAGTTTGTTTTGAACATAATTTGTAATAATTTTTATTAATCCAACACTACTGTTACCGCACCGCTTTTTTCAGTAATTTCATCAGAGTTTAGCTTTTTAATCTTAATCATATAATAATAAGTACCTGCTGATACTATATTGCCTTTGTATTTACCGTCCCAACCATCGTTGCCTGTGAATAATAATTGTCCCCAACGGTTAAATATATTCATATCTATACCTTTTAAGAACACATCATTTTTACCATCGTTGTTGGGTGTAAATGCGTTACTTATTGGCAATACTTTTATTTTTAAAGTATTATCGCTCCAGTTGGCACAACCATTTTCGGTAACCAATACTTTTACTACTTCATTGTCTTTAAGGTCTTGTGTTTCAAATAGGTTATTACCCTCGGTTATTTTGGTAGTTTCAATATACCATTTGTACAAGTCGTAGGTACTTGGTTGCGCATTAAATGTAATAGCTTGCCCTTCATACACGGTATTATTAGGCATGTTAGACTCAATAGTAACGTGTGGCAATGGTTTTACTACTACAGGCACTGTTGCAAATGCACCCTCGCTTTTACACCCTTGTGCGCTTATACTCGCCATATAATACGTAGTATTTGTAGTTATATTAGGACTTGTAAAATCGGGACCTGTAGTTATTACACTTTCCCAACGTGGACCACTTAACCAATATATAGTAGCGGTGGTAGGCACTGTAGCAGCACTTAGTACTATGGAGTCTCCCTCGCATATTTCGTTGTAGTTGCCATTAAGTTGCGGTGTTTGAGGCAATGGCAATACGGTTACTAATACCGAATCTCTTTTCTCATCAGCCTTACAACCCAATGCGTTTTTAACTTCTACATAATAATATTGAGTTGATGCAGGACTAACCTTTACACTATCATTTCCTATACTTTGTGTAGCATTACCAGTAGCATACCAATTTACAGTATTACCCACGGCAGTGGCTTTAAGTTGTGTGCTATCGTGCAAGCATATACTATCATTAGGCATATAGCCTGTGGTAGCTTTGACAGGGCGAGGGAGCATTACTATTGTTAATGTATCTCTTACATCGCTAGACGTACAACCTGTAAGTGTATCTACAGTAGTAAAATAATAAGTAGTAGTAGCGGTAATAGGTTGTGTTATATAATTAAGCGTGCCTAATGGCGAACCGCCCAATATTGATGAATATACATTAGTCATAACTCCTGCTATTTTTATCGCTTTTATGGTATCTACTAATCCAAAACAAGTACTATCATTAGGCATTGCGCTAAGTATTGGTGGTGCAGGACGTGGATTAACACTTATACGCACCGTATCTCTACCAGTGCTGGCAAAACAACCTGCAGTACTTTTTGTTTCGATATAATAGCTAAGTGATGAGTTTAATGCAGGGCTTGTGTACGGCAATGTACCAAAGGCTGTTCCGCCTGCACCTACCCCATATAGGGTTGATGTAACTCCTGCTTGTGGTGCAGCAGCTATAGTTACAGTTTCGCCTGCGCATAGTGTATCATCATTAGTTATAATAGGAACAATTTTAGTTGGTAACGCATTTATATTAACTGTTACCGAATCTTTATTTTTACAACCAAATGAGTTAGTAACTTCTACCAACACTTTAGCTGGCGAAGCACTTCCAAAAATAGCTTGCATTGCATTAGCTGCTGCACCACTGCTTATAACTCCACCATTTACTGTCCATACTATGGTAGATGCAGTATTATTAACGTTGTAAGTTCCTGTATCATTAGCACATACTACAGTATCGGCAGTGGTTATGTTTACTATTGGTTTAGGATTAATGGTTACTGTGGCTGTAGATGATACTGCTGGGCAACCGCCGCTTGCAGCAACTGTATTAGTAATAGTATATGTACCTGCGGTAGATAATGTTGTACCAATGATACCGTTACCAGGCGTCATTACTAAACCTGATGTTGATGTAAATGTACCTGTTGCAGCAGCAGAGCCTACAGGAATTGTTGGGTGCAACAATACTGGCGAACCTGCACATACAGGGCTTGTATAACTAAAATTATTGGTAGGTGCGTTAGTTAAGCTAATGTTCATTATAGAATCTTTGCCTGCGCACGACTTGTTTGTTTGTGTAATTTTAATGCTTCCTGTAGCACCAACTCCCCACGTTACGTTAAGTGTGTTAGTACCTTGTCCGCTTGTAATAGTACCACCTGCTACTGTCCAAGCATAAGTACTACCACTTGTAGCGGTAACGGTGTAAGTACTTGTACCGCCCTTACAACCTACTGTTGAGTTTGGTGCAATGTTAGGTGCTGGTAATGGATTTACAACTATTGTTTTGCTACGTGTTTGTTTTTTGCCACAATATCCTTCTACTGATACCGTGTAAGTAGTAGTAACATTTGGCGAAACAGTAATGCTTGGTGTGTTTTGAAACCCAGGCGACCACGTGTAACTTGTGCCCCCAGCAGGTGCATTAAGTGTAACTGCATCGCCTACACATATAGTATCTTTTGTACTCGTAATATTACCCACATTAACTCCCGAAATTGCAGTTATGGTATAGTTACAAATATCGTTAGCATAACCATCAATCATTAAATAATAAGAGTTACCAGCAGTTAAACCTTTAGCTTGTATGGTAAAAGTGGTTTTGTCTTGTTTAAAATCAGACACGGCAGTAAAACCACAGCATGCACCAGTGGTACTAAATATTTGCATTTGGCAACCACTCGATAAGCCTTTGGTATCTCGCCAGCAGTCGCTTATGTTTACATTTAATGTTGCTGTAGTAGCATCAGCTTTAAATTTTATCCACGAATTATTATTTAAACCTACCGTATTGCCAGCATTACCAATACCTCCTGCAAATGATGGAGCTTGCCCAAATGGGCCACCATGATTTACACCTGCATCGGTAGCAAAACCATTGGCTGGGTCTTCGCAGTTTCCTGCCATATTACATGGTCTATCTACGGTATAAGCAAAGCTAGTACTTCCACTATATCCGTCTAAGTCGCATAAATCTAATGCCGACGAACACGCATCATTATCGGGGCTTGATACGCATAAACCAAAGTTTCCTTTAGCAGCACCAAATCCCCAATATCTAATATATACGGTAGCACCAGGTGTTAAACCTGTTTTATTTATAGTTGGTGTTGTAAAAACGGCACTCCCCAATGATGTTTCATCGCTACAGGCTATTTGAGTAAGCGCTGTACATGTACCGCTATATAATGCCATAACGCCATCTGTTAAACCATAATTATTTTCGCCACTTAATGATAAATTACCATTAGCAGGTACTACTACTTTAAACCATACATCGCCTGTGTTTGTTGCACTAAAACCACCTATCTGAGGTGCACCTCCGCCAGTACACGACGATGGAGTAGGAATACCAGCACCTGTAGATGGAGTAGCATTAGTAGTTGTAAAACGTAAATAATTACAACCTGCATCTACCGCAGGTAATTGTATAGCGTTACACACGGCATCATTAATAGGAATAGTAGTATTAGCAGGCCCCGAAACACATATTGTAAATGTACCTGGGTTAGCAGTAAAATAATCGTGTACTCTTATGTAATATACAGTTCCTGCGGTTAAACCTATGGCATTAATAGTTTCTAAATCGCCCGAAAAACTTGCATCTTCGCAATTAAGTGAGGTAAATGTACCACACGTACCCGATAGTAATTCTACCACAGCATCAAACCCCACCCCACCCTGTACATCAATAGTAGCTATGCTATTGGTAGCGGTAAATGTGTACCAAACATCGTCATCAGCGTTGCCTGCACAACCAGTAATAGTGGTAGATGGTGTAGCGCCTACAGTTGTACCTGCTGTGGTTGTACACGTTGTACCTACTGCTAGTGCGGTAGCGTTGCTACATTGGTCGTTTACTTGCGCATAGGTGTTTAATGCACATACTGTTGCTATAATTAAGGTAATTATTTTTTTCATGCTACGCTTTTTTAAATTTATATGCGTACTAAAAACTATGCTTCAGCAGTAGTTTTTTTAGCGTAATTTTTCTTTTCAATGATACGTGCTTTTTTACCTGTTAAGCCACGTAGGTAGAATATACGTGCACGACGTACAATACCTTTTTTGTTTACTTCTATTTTGTCGATGTTTGGTGAACAAACTGGTATAATACGTTCAACACCAATACCGTTAGACATTTTACGAATAGTAAAAGTTTCGCCTATTCCAGCACCACGACGTTGTATAATAACACCTGTAAATAACTGAATACGCTCTTTAGCACCTTCTATAATTTTGTAGTGTACAGTTATAGTATCACCAGCTTTAAAATCTGCTTTGTTTTTTGTTAAGCCAAATTGCTCGTTAACAAATTTTATCAATTCCATTTTAGTATGTTTTTTGTTTTTTATTTATAATGTGCAATAGTACAGTTTTATTTAGTTTACTCAAAACTATTTTTAAATTATTTCACTAAATAATTACTCTTTTTATGTTAATAACTTATTAATGTTGTTTTCACCTTGTTTTTAAGCGCCCAACTTTGCCTCCATACAGCTAGTTACGTAGTTACGCAAGGTTATGTTTTCTATGCGGTCTATTACTTCGCTAGCAAATGCGTGCATCATTATTCGTTTTGCACTTTCTTTGCCTATACCTCGTGCTTGTAGGTAAAATATGGCCTCTTCGTCTATTTGCCCAGTAGTAGTACCGTGCGAACATTTTACATCATCAGCATATATTTCTAATTGTGGCTTGGTGTTAATGGTAGCATCAGCACTCAACAATATGTTTTTGGACGATTGGTAGGCGTTGGTTTTTTGAGCGTCTTTGCGTACAAATATTTTACCGTTAAACACACCTGTACTTTTATCCATTAATATACCTTTGTACAGTTCGTTACTATCGCAGTGTGGCATAGCATGTTCCACAGTGGTGTGGTTATCCATAAGTTGTGAACCACTTGGCATAAACAAGCCGTTTAAATTAGTAGTACAGTTGTTGTTATTTAAGGCTACTTGTAAGTTGTTGCGGGTGTAATTTCCGCCCAATGTTATTACATTACTCGTAAAATTACTTGAGCGAGCTTGGCTTACACAAGTAGCGTTTATGGTATTAAGTAGTTCGTTATCGTTTTGCAAATGCTCGTGTTTTACCAGCGCATTTTCACCAACTGTAATTTCCGTTAGGCTATTACGCACGGCTTTTGCAGTAAGATTATGCGATACATTATGCTCTATAATATGGCACGAAGCATTGCCATCAACCACTATTAAGTTACGTGCATTAATAAGTTGTGGCGCACTGCCAGTAGTAATATTAAGTAGGTAAATAGGTTGGGTAATGTGTTCGTAGGCTTTTACATATATAAATACACCACTTGTAAAGGCAGCTGTATTAAGGGCTGCTAAGGCATCGGTAGTGTTAGAAGATAAGCTATTAAAATGTTTTTGTACTACATCAGTATGTTTTACAAACGCCTCTTTAAAATTACATATAATTAACTTTTCTTTAATATCAAGGGTTGTAAGTGCATCGTTGTAATAACCGTTTACCATAACTACTACGTGCGCATCGGTTGCAGTAAACAATATATTTTCAATATCCGATAGGAGGGGAGTAGCTGCTTGCGCAATGTTTATATCTCCTTTAAATAAAGGCTCGGCAGGGCTGTATTTGTACTCTTCGTTGCGGCGAGTAGGAATACCTAATGTTGTAAAATTATCAAAAGCTAAGTTACGCAACTCGCTTACCCAATTGAGTTGGCTAATGCCTAATTGAGGTTGTATAAGTTGTGCAATAGTGCCTGTAGTGGTAGTTTTTTCTAGTGTTGTCAAAATTAAGTTTGTTGGTAGTAAAATCAACTACGAAGTAATTATAATTATTTATTGCTATATTTTTAACTCCTAAACGTTTGGTATTAAACGTAATTCGTAATTTTTAATTCGTAATTGGTACTTAGGCATACATAGCGTCTGCTTCTTTTTTTATGTGGTCGTAGCCTTTTTCCTCTAATTCTAAAGCCAATTCTTTACCGCCACTTTTCACTATACGACCATTGTACAGCACATGTACAAAATCGGGAACTATATAATCCAGCAAACGTTGGTAATGTGTAACTACTATGGTGGCTGTTTTGTCCGATTTTAATTTATTAACTCCATTAGCTACAATGCGCAAGGCATCAATATCCAAACCACTGTCGGTTTCGTCTAATATAGCTAGCGTGGGTTCTAGCATTGCCATTTGAAATATTTCGTTGCGTTTTTTTTCTCCACCGCTAAATCCTTCATTAACACTACGGCTAGCTAAGTTTTCTTTAAGTTCTACAAGTGCTTGTTTTTCTTTTACCATTTTCAAAAACTCTACGGCAGGCATTGGCGCAAGACCTTTGTACTCACGTATTTCGCTTATTGCGGTTTTTAAAAAATTAATGTTGCTTACACCAGGTATCTCTACGGGGTATTGAAACGCCAAAAATACACCCTCACGAGCACGGTCTTCGGGCGAAAGTTCTAATAAGTCTTTACCGTTAAATGTAACTTCGCCACTGGTAACGTGGTAGTCGGCACGCCCTGCTAAAATGTTAGCCAATGTAGATTTGCCAGAGCCATTAGGCCCCATAATAGCGTGTATTTCGCCTGCTTTTACTTCCAAAGACAATCCTTTGAGAATTTCTTTTTCTTCGATACCAGCGTGTAAGTTTTTTATAGATAACATAGTTAGATTATGTGTTGAGTTTTATTTTTTATAATTTGATGCAAATATAGGAATAACATACACATAATAATTTAAGATGTGCTATATATTTTAAAATTGATTAGAGGAATACAAATAAATGTATTCCTCTAATCAATTTTAAAACAAAAAGACTATAAATTGACTTACAATTGGCATAAGTTGTTAATTAATTTTTGTAAAATAAGCTGATAGATTATAACCCGCAGTTATAGGAAATTTATTATAAATGAGCGGTAATAGTTGTGTGTAAAATGTGGATATGCTAATCGCCTATACGTACAAATGTAAATGTGGTACACGATGTAGGCGGAGCAGGGTCGCTTACTGTACCAGCGGCTCCATGTATTACAGCACCTCGTACTGAGGCTGTTGTCGATTGTACTTTTACAACAAACGGAGTGGTGGTATAAGTTCTGTTTTGTGAGGGTTGCCAAACACAACTTGTACTCGTAATACTACCTGCGCTAGCTTGTGCACTAACATATAAATAATAATCAGGTGCTGCTGCAGTTAAACAATTATAAAAATACACCATATATACGCCTTTGCTGAGTGTAGTGTAATTAGTGTACAACGCAGGTACATTACTACCTGCTAATATTGGTAAATTTACATCGCTGGCTATATTGTCGCTAGCAGGAATAGCCCACGTAGCTTTACCTGTAGCATCACTAGTTAATACTTTATTAAGTCCTTCAGTACCATCAGTTATTTTTATGCTGCCTGCTATGTCTAATTTTTCGGTTGGCGTAGTTGTGCCAATACCTACGTTACCATTACCTAATACCGTCATTACTTCGGTATTGGCATTTGGAACTGATGAAATGCCAGTACCTAAAGCTAATATTTTTTGGCTAGCGGTATTTCCTGCGGTACGTATTTGTACA
>JBEBIC010000407.1:0-1784 GCA_040080595.1 Bacteroidia bacterium
CTTCCGCCCAAGAAAAAATAATCGTGCGTAAATACACACGCCATAACTACACTTAGCCAAATAGTAGTAAGTGCAAAGCGCAACAAACTGCGGCGTATATCAAACAAACTAAAGTTAAAAATAAGTTTTATACCCACTGCAAACAGCAATGGTAACAACACAAATGCACCTATGCCAAACATATTGTGCATGAGACTGTGTGCACTTACGGCGCCAAATTTACCTAACCAATTACGTACAGTAACCTCATTGTTGCTCAATAAATCGGCAACTGGCATAAGCACTTTGTCTTGGTCGGTTTGCCACGTGTATATATACGATACAAATGCTATTGCTAAATAAATACTACCCAATATAAGTATCACACCTAGTGTGTTTACAAATAGTGGTGCGGTAATTATTTCTTTAACAGTGGTTACAATAGTTTTTATTTTGGTAAATACAGAAACTTTAGGAACATCGTTTTCGCTAGGTTTTTCGGCACGTTGGCGTACTTTTTTCTCAAACACTTCTTCTTCAATAGCGGGTTCGTCGCGCGATATTATTTTGTTGGTAGCTTTTGCCATTGTTGTATTAAGTATTTATTTGTAGCAATTTTTATTGCTTGTAAATGATTGTTTTTTAACGCAATTCGTAATTTTTAATTCGTAATTGTTTACTATTATTCTAAACAAATTTACACAACCACATAGCGTATTTAGGTGTGAATTTTATTACTTATTAATACTAGCGTGTTGATAGGAAATCGTATGTAATAAATAGTACTACAACAGTTTTAAATAGTGCAATAAAATGTTATTTTTACCGCTAACGAATATGTAAAATAAATTATATTAGTAGTGTAATAACTACATTTTAACAATGGCAAAAAAAGCTACACCATCAACCTCTCCCAAAACTACTAACCATGCTGTGCGTTATGCGTGGTTATTGGTGTTTACTCCATTTTTGCTAATAGTTGTGTTTATAGTTTTGGCAGCTTTGGGTTGGGTAGGTTTTATGCCTAGTCTTAAAGAATTAGAAAATCCTAAAAGTGCATTAGCGTCAGAAATAATATCGGCCGATGGACAAATATTGGGTAAATACTATGTAGAAAATCGTAGTAGTGTATCGTTTACGGATATGTCGCCTAATGTTATTGATGCGCTTGTTGCTACCGAAGATGTACGTTTTTACGAACATTCGGGTATAGATGCACGTGCCTTGGGTAGAGCAGTTATTAAGCCTTTTATGGGTGGTACTGGTGGTGGAGCAAGTACGGTTACACAACAGTTGGCTAAGAATTTATTTCCACGTGAAAAAATGAATAAGTTTTCGTTCCTATTTCGTAAAATAAAAGAATGGGTTATTGCCGTTAAATTAGAATACAATTACACCAAAGAAGAAATACTGGCAATGTACCTCAATACAGTTGATTTTGGTCAGAATTCGTACGGTATAAAAGCAGCAGCACTTACTTATTTTAACACCACACCCAACAAACTTACCAAGCCCGAAGCCGCTATGCTTATAGGTTTACTTAAAGCTCCTACGTATTACAGCCCTGTGCGCAACCCCGAAAATGCACTACGTCGCAGGAATACAGTACTAGGACAAATGCGTAAAGCAGATAAAATAGACGAAGAGGAATTTCAGCGTTTAAAGGCTACTAAAATAGAATTGGATTATAGCCCCGAAGACCATAATACAGGCATAGCCACTTATTTTAGAGAGTATGTGCGCGATGAAATGCGTGATTGGTGCAAGACACATAAAAAAACAGACGGTACTAATTACGATTTGTA
>JBEBIC010000124.1:0-8260 GCA_040080595.1 Bacteroidia bacterium
ATTAAGACTACCAAACCCAGTAGCCGTATTAAAACTACCTGTGTTAAGATACATAGCCGCTGACCCTGTAGCTGTATTTTGAATTCCTGATATTGTTGTTCTTAAAGCATCAGTACCTGTAGCTGTATTATCATTACCAATAGTATTGGCTCGTAATGCATCAGTTCCATTAGCTGTATTGCCACTGCCTGATGTGTTTACGTTTAATGCCCTATTACCTAAAGCTACGTTCTTAGCTCCTGTGCTTGCTGTTCCGCTTGTACCATATATTGCTCTATAACCTATAGCAACGTTATCGCTTGCTGTGTTGTTGGCTGGTGTTGCATCTCCACCATATAATACTTGGAAGCCTATTGCAATGTTGGGGTTAAATGTAGTATTTACTATGCGTCCTGCAGCGTTTGTACCCATTGCAACGTTATTACTACCTGTTGTGTTATTTTGAAGACTAGCATAACCATTAGTTGTATTATTGCCACCTGTGGTATTGTTTTGAAGACTAGCAAAACCTGTAGCCGTATTACTATTCCCTGTAGTATTTGCAGACAATGTAGATGTACCTAAAGCCACATTTTGATAACCTGTAGTATTAATCAATAGTGCAGACGTTCCCAATGCTGAGTTTTCGAACCCTGATGTTAAATTTGATAGTGCGTCGTTACCCACTGCCACGTTACGATAGCCTGTGCTTGATATACCATTAGTACCATACATTGCTCTATAACCAATGGCTACGTTATTATTGGCAGTATTATTGGCACCTGTAGCATCTCCTCCATAAAGCGCATTTGTACCTATAGCAATATTAGGACTACTTGTATTTACTATATTGTAGGCAGAAAGTGATCCTATAGCTACATTATAATTACCTGTGGTGTTTGATGTTAATGAATAAATACCAATGGCAGTATTATTATATCCTGTAGTGTTTAAATAAAGAGCACTAAAACCAACAGCTGTATTACTAAACCCAGTAGTGTTTTGGGCTAACGTTTGAAGACCATTGGCAGTATTACTATATCCTGTTGTGTTTGACGAAAGAGAAGCCATACCAACAGCTGTATTAGCAGCACCTGTAGAGTTAGACCCTAACGCACTTATTCCTATAGCGGTGTTTGAAGCTCCTGTTGATCCTGGATTTAATGCTTGAAATCCAAAAGATGTATTGTTTGTACCTATTAACCCACTTTTAAATCCATTACGCTTAAACACCACGTCCACATTATCAGTAGTACCTAAGAAGTTAGTACCTGCTACTGTACCTGCATTACCTAATATATTCCATGCGCTTGCAGGGGCTGGTAAACTACTTGCGTTTATCCATGTAGGGGCTATACCTGCACCTGCGCTTGTTAGTAACTGCCCAATTGTACCTGCATTAGCATTAGGCATTAAGGCATTACTAAACTGTACGTTACCTACTACATCTAACTCTTGTGCAGGGGTAGTTTTTCCTATAGCTACTTTTACCGCATCTGCACCTGTACCACCTAGTACCATACTATTACTTGCACCTACTTTGGCATTGTAGCCTATGGCTATGGCTTTGCTAAAGTTGTTTGCGGTAGCATCAGCTTTACTCCCTAAATAAGTGTTGTAATTTCCTGTAGTGTTAATAAAACCTGCAGAATACCCCAAAGCACTTATTTCATTGCCTGTAGTTGTACGCAATAAACTACTATCGCCAATAGCTGTATTATACGTACCTGTTGTATTGTTTCGTAATGCATACATTCCACTTGCAGTATTACCATAACCTGTTGTGTTTGCATATAAAGAGTACATTCCATTGGCAGTATTGTTATTTCCAGTTGTATTAAGTTGTAACGATTGACTACCGTTAGCCGTATTATTTGCACCTACTGTGTTTCTATAAAGTGCTTCAAAACCACTGGCGGTGTTATAATTACCTGTTGTGTTTTCTCTAAGGGATAGAGGACCACAAGCAGTATTAAAAAAACCTGTAGTATTATTGTATAATGTAGCGTGTCCTACTGCAACATTATCATAACCTGATGTGTTTTTAAATAATGAATAATTACCTAGTGCCACATTTTGCGCTCCTGTGCTTGGTGTACCACTTGTACCATACATAGCTTGATATCCTATAGCTACGTTATCATTGGCGGTATTATTGGCATATACAACGTCTCCACCATTTAATGCATTAGTACCTATTGCCACATTTGGATTCATTGTTGTATTTATGATGGCCGAAGCCGCAAAGTGCCCAACAGCCACGTTGTTATTACTACTTATATTTTGCGATAAGCTTAATCCGCCTATAGCAACGTTATTAGCTCCAGTTGTATTTAATTCCAATGCGTGATGTCCCATGCCTATGTTGTAATAGCCTGACGTATTGTTTTCTAAAATAGCGTATCCAATTCCTGTGTTGTAGTTTCCTGCTCCATTATTAGCCAAGGTATAATAACCAATAGCGGTATTAAATAAACCTGTAGTCGCTTGGTTCAAAGCCGATACTCCAAACGAGGTATTAAACTTTGATGTGTTAATTAATCCACTTTGCACACCATTACGTTTAAACACAACATCAACATTATCTGTAGTACCTATAAAGTTGGTGCCTGCTACTGTGCCTGCATTACCTTTTAATAACCATGCTTGGGCTGTTATACTATCAGTAATGCTACTAGCGGTTGATACTATTACGCTAGTTCCTGTTATGCCATTTACAGTAGTGCTTAGTGCACCAGTAGTACTGTTATATGTATTACTTACTGTAGTGGCAGGAGTTATGGTACTTAGGTCTATTGGCGCACCTGTTACACCATTTACTGTAGTAGTAAGGTTAGTACCTGTAAGTGTATTACTTATAGTATTAACCATAGGTACTGCTGTACCTACTACACCATTAACTGTAGTGGTAAGATTATTAGCACTACTCGTATTGCTTACTGTAGTAGCGGGTACAATGGTGCTAATATCTATTGGTGCGCCTGTTATACCATTCACGGTAGTCGTAAGGTTAGTACCTGTAAGTGTATTACTTATAGTATTAACAATGGGTACTGCTGTACCTACTACACCATTAACTGTAGTGGTAAGATTATTACCACTACTCGTATTGCTTACTGTAGTGGTAAGAGTTATGGTACTTAGGTCTATTGGTGAGCCTGTTACACCATTTACGGTAGTAGTAAGATTAGTACCTGTAAGCGTATTACTTACTGTAGTGGCTGGTATGCTTATGGTTGTCCATGTAGGTATTCCGCCCAAACCTGCACTGGTAAGGTATTGCCCTGCAACGCCTGATAATCCGCCTGGTTTAAGGTCGCCAAAAAATTGTATATTTCCTAGTACATCTAACTTGGCACTTGGTAAAACTTGCCCTATACCCACATTGCCTGTGCCGTTGGCTACGGTTATGGCTTCCATGTTATTGGCTACTATGTGTAAATCTCGTGCATTTAATGTTCCTAATTTATTATTCGCACTTGCATTGTTACCTTTTAGTAACCACGCTTTAGCATCTATGCTATCGCTTATGGTTTGGAGTATATTTTGTCCGCCTACGTACAAGCTATCAAAGCTACCAAAGCCCGCACGTATAGTATCAGCTTTTATACTGTGGGCGTATAGGTAGTTTACAAATGCACTATCGGCTCGTAATAATTTGGTGTATATACTATCGGCACGTAAGTATTTTAGTACTATGGTATCTTTACTATTAAGATAGTTGCTTGTAATTTGTTTTATCAAACTATCAATACTCAAGCCTCGTACTATCAAACTATCAAAACGCCCCAAACCTGCATATATGCTATCTGTACGTATGTAGTGGGCTTGTAAATATGTGGTAAAAATACTATCAGTTCGCAACAGTTTTATGTAGGCACTATCGCTACGTATATAGTTGCTTATTAGGTTCTTTATATATGCACTATCTGCCTTAATGTAAGTGGCAAATAAATTGGTTATAAATGCACTATCGGCTTGTAAATAATGTGCAAATATGCTGTCGGCTTTTAGTAGATTAATAATTACTGTATCGCCACTGTTTACAATACCTGTAGCGATACACATACTTTTCCAAGTAGTGGTAGTAGTGTTAAAATAATTAAAACAATTTTCGGTAGTGTTATATACTAATAGTCCGTTGGGTGGCGTTAATATTGCGTTGCGCTGTGCTAATGTTAAGCGTGGCACTAGCAAACCTTTATCAGTAGCTTGTAACTCCAGTATGGCTTTACTGTTGGGCGTGGTGGTGCCTATGCCTACGTTGTTTTGGGCTTGCGCTTCGACTCCGCTTAGCGTCCAAAAGGACAGTAGTACTAATATAAAAGCAGCGGTACGTTGTATGTGTTTTTTGTATATTGTACGTTGTAAAACTAGATTAGACGTAAAGTACGTGCTGAGTCTTGTTTTACAAAATACATTGTGCAATTTTAATTCGTAATTATTTTGAGTTTTCATAGCTGCTTGTTGTTTAGTTTTACTGCGAATATGTTGGTGTTAATTATCAAATTGTCATCTTTTTAAACTTAAATTATTTTTTTTGTAGTAACTCTATCGCTTTTTTTAGTTCTTGTATTTGCGCTTGTTGTGCATCGTTTTTAGCGTTAAGCTCCTGCACTGCTTTTACCAAGGGTACTACTACTGTTTGATACGACACGCTGTAGTTATCATTTTCATTTTCGGGTATGTGCACACCGTTAAAATTATAGCCTACACTCTTAGCTGCTTGCTCTACCTCTTGTGCTATAAAACCACTTTGGCGTATGGCGGTTGATGGTTTATAATCTTGTTTTTTCATACGCTCCGTGCGCACACTATCGGGCATGTTTTTAGTAAGAAATTCATCTACCTTGCGAGTATCTAAGTTATATACCACAGGGCGTAGTTTGGTTATAAACGCTAAGCCTTGTACTTCTTCGGTTACGTTAGTTTTAAACCTACCATCGCTAAAGGTGTAGGCAACAGGACCTTCAACCACGGTAACGGTGGTTGAGCCTAAACGTACTTTGTTGCTCGCATTTACTACTGACGCTTGCCCTATTGCTGTGGCGTTGGTTAAGTTAGCAGAACCTACATCAGCATTTCTTCCCAACGAAGTATTGTTACTACCTGTTGTATTGGTAGCTAAAGATAGATATCCATAAGCAGAATTATCAAATCCTGTGCTGTTAAGTTGTAATGATCCTGCACCCGATGCTGTGTTTCTATCTCCTATTGTGTTAGCTTGTAATGCTCCTAAACCAGAAGCCACGTTTTGAGCACCAGTTGTATTAGATTGCAAAGATTGCATACCTATAGCCGTATTTTGGAATCCAGTAGTGTTATTGGTTAAAACAATATGGCCAATAGCAACATTACCATTTCCGCTGGTATTACTGTAAAGAGCATTTGAACCAAAAGCATTATTGAAAACTCCCGACGTATTCTTTTGTATTGCACCATTACCTACTGCTACGTTGTTAGTCCCTGTACTTGCCGTACCTGTTGTGCCATACATAGCATTATAACCTATAGCAACGTTATTGTTAGCAGTGTTATTTGCTGCTATTGGGTCGCCACCATAAAGCGCCAACGAACCTATTGCAACGTTGGGATTTATAGTAATATTTACTATATTATTTAAAGATTGATATCCAACTCCTACATTATAACTACCTGTTGTACTAGCTCCCAAAGAAAACAAGCCAATAGCTGTGTTAGCACCACCAGTTATATTGTTTGATAGAGCAGACATTCCTACTGCCGTATTTAATTGTCCTGTCGTATTGGAAAATAAACATTGCTGTCCCAAACCTGTATTGCCAGTTCCAGTAGTTGTTAATCTAAGAGCCATATGTCCCACTGCTGTATTAGAAGTACCTGTACTTAAACTTAACAGTGCTTGATAGCCAATAGCTGTAGTATTGAATGCGGTATTTGTTGGATTTAAAGCACTAACTCCAAACGAAGTGTTAGCAGAGGCATTATTTATCAAACCACTTTGCACACCATTACGTTTAAAAACCACGTCCACATTATCAGTAGTGCCTATAAAGTTAGTTGTTGCTATTGTACCACTATTGCCTGTAAGTCCCCAAAACATAGCGTTAGCGGGGTTAGGGGTGGTAGAGGGTACAACATCGCCACTGGCATTAGTACCTATTAGTACTGCGCTTGGCATGCTGGTAAGGCGCAAACCACTGTTACCTGCTGTGCCTTGTACTATTTCTAACTTATTGTTGGGTGTAGTGGTGTTTATACCCACGTTTACCGCATCTGCACCTGTACCGCCCAGTACCATACTGTTGCTTGCGCCTACTTTGGCATTGTAGCCTATGGCAGCAGCGTTTACATAAAAAGTATCTAGGGCATCAGCACTATTACCTAAAAAAGTATTGTTATTACCCGTTACGTTATTAGCACCTGCGTACCAACCCAAACCAGCATTGTTACTTCCTGATATATTACCCCAAAATGCGTAAGCACCTATACCTATGTTTTCTGAGCCAGTAACGCTATTACCAAGGCTTCCGTGTCCTACCGCCACACTATTATTACCTGTAGTATTGGCAAAAAGACTACTTGTACCCATTGCTACATTTCTTATTCCAGTAGTGTTATAACGCATACTTACAGTTCCAAAAGCATTATTATCCGACCCTGTGGTATTAGCAAAAAGTGCAATAGAACCTAAAGCATTAAGATTTGTCCCTGTAGTATTGTTTAATAAAGTTCTGCTACCTACTGCTGTATTCTCTCCTCCTGTAGTTGTATTTTGCAAAGCACCAGCACCAAAGCCTGTATTGTTGTTACCAGTTGTGTTTTGTCTAAGACTAAAAACGCCTGTAGCAGTATTTTGTACACCTGTGGTATTGGTACTAAAACTTTGAGCACCAATAGCGGTATTAAAATTTCCCGTATTGTTTTGTGCGCTCAAGTAACCTAGCGATGTATTTAGAAAACCTGTAGAGTTAGTAAGGGCACTTAAATATCCAACAGCAGTATTACCAAAACCCGAAGTATTACCACGTGCACTTTGGTAGCCCACAGCAGTTAGTTGTCCGCTTGTTTGATTCAATCCACTTTCATACCCCACAGCAGTATTTTGTGAGCCAAATGTATTATTTGATAATGCTGATTGTCCAACAGCAACGTTATAACTACCATCATTAGACCACAAACTCATAAAACCCACAGCAGTATTATCGTTTCCTGAGCCATTATTTAATAAAGCGGTACTACCAATAGCTACGTTACGGCTTCCTGTACTATTGGTCTCCATTGAACGACGACCAATAGCAGTATTATCGTCGCCTGTAGTATTGCTAACTAACGCAAATGATCCATTAGCAGTGTTACCAATACCTGTAGTATTAAGAGCAAGTGAACCTGTACCAACGGCAGCATTATCACTACCCGTAGTAGTAGAATTTAATGATCCTGCTCCAAATGATGTATTACTTAAAGCATCATTTAATAATCCCGCTTGTACACCGTTACGCTTAAACACCACATCTACATCATCAGTAGTGCCTATAAAGTTAGTACCCGCCGTAGTACCTGCATTGCCCTTTAGTAGCCATGCTTGGGCTTTTATACTGTCGGTAATAGTATTTGCTGTAGGTAAAGTTACGTTAGCACCTGTAACACCGTTTACTGTAGTGCTTAAATCGCCTGTAGTAGTATTGTAGGTATTACTTACTGTGGTGGCAGGTATGCTTATGGTTGTCCAAGTAGGTGCTACGCCTAATCCTGCACTAGTAAGGTATTGCCCTGCAACGCCTGGTAATCCGCCTGGTTTAAGGTCGCCAAAAAACTGTACGTTACCTAATACATCTAACTTAGCAGCAGGTAGGGTTTGCCCTATACCTACGTTACCTGTGCCGTTCAATATTGTTATTTTATCTGTTCCTCCTGTTACTATATGCAAGTCTTGCGCATTAAGCGTTCCTAATTTACTAGTAGCCGTTGAGTTGTTTCCCTTTATTAGCCAAGCTTTAGCATCTATGCTGTCGCTTATGGTTTGGAGTATGTTTTGTCCGCCTACATACAAGCTATCAAAGCTACCAAAGCCCGCACGTATGGTGTCGGCTTGTATGCTGTGTGCATATATGTAGTTGATGAATGCGCTATCAGCACGTAATAGGTGCGTATAAATACTATCCGCTTGTAAATATTTTAGTACTATGGTATCTTTGCTATTAAGGTAGTTGCTTGTTATTTGTTTTATCAAACTATCTATACTCAATCCTTTTATTATAAGGCTATCAAAACGGCCTAAACCTGCGTATATACTGTCGGT
>JBEBIC010000003.1:0-34245 GCA_040080595.1 Bacteroidia bacterium
AATAGTACTTATGGTGTTATTGAAAACGTAACCATAAACAACTTACTGGGCAAAGAGGTATTGCGTGTAAACACCATTATAAACTCATCAATAATTGATATGAGTGAATTGGCATCAGGCGTATATTTTGTTATTGTTACTATTAACGGCAAAATGTATAGAACATCATTTATTAAAGAATAATTTTTTGATGCGTACTATTTACAAAAACTGTTGCACACACAATATAGCCAAGCTAGGTTTGCAGGCTATGGTAAATACTACACCGTATAATGCGCCCGCTAAATGCGCATCGTGGTTTATGTATTCGTTTTGTTGCTTGGTCATATAATAACTATAGCCCAAATACGCTATACCCCAAATTATACCTGGAAAACAAAGCAAACCATACAAACAAATACGCGACATAGGATTAAACACAATACTTGCAAATAGTACCGCACTAACCGCTCCGCTTGCCCCCACTGATGAGTAATTGCTGTTGTACATTTCTTTTTTGTAACTAGGTAAAGCTGCTATTGCAATGCCCGAAATATACATTAACACAAAATAAATACTGCCTTGCAATGTGCCAAAATGCGCTTGGAAATACCCTTCGACCAATGGGCCAAAAAAGTACAATGCCATCATATTAAAAATTAAATGAGGAAAATCGGCATGTGCAAAACCATGGGTTATAAATCGCCACCATTCGTTATTGCGCTTTATGCGGTAAGGGATAAATAGTAGTTGATTGAACAATTGCTCGTTGTAAAAGCATAATGCTGATAACGCAACAGTAAGAATTAGGAGGTAGAGGGACATTGTGCTGGGTGGTGGGTTTTGTGTTATGTATATTGTAAGGCTTTACTGGGTGGTAAATTTGTATAGCGGCTGTATTGTGTGAGATGTAAAAATTAAAGCCGAGTGGCATACCCATAACTTAATAAGATTACACAAAACTAAAAATTAGTTTGAATACTAGGTTCAATAATTAATTGCGGTATTAAATATAAGGCTTGATATGTTTTAGTATATTCGCACTTACCACCAGTTAGTAAATAAAAGTGGGTACATACAACACATGCAAGCAGAACCAATAACACAAGCACCTAAAAACTTTACGGTATATAAATCATCGGCGGGAGCAGGCAAAACATTTACATTAGTAAAAGAATATTTGTGCTTGTGTGTAACTAATCCGCGGGAGGATTATTACCGTAGTATATTAGCCATAACCTTTACCAACAAAGCCGCAGGCGAAATGCGTGAGCGTGTACTTAGCGTGCTTAATGCGTGGTGCAATAATACAGAGAGCAACACCAGTGCATTTATAATGTTGGATTTGATATGTAAGCAACTAAACCTTACTAGAGAAAGCGTACAAGTACGTGCCGCACGTGTATATACACACATGTTGCACCATTACAGCGATATAAGCATTAAGACCATTGACAAATTTACTACGCAAGTTATACGCACATTTGCCAGCGATTTGGGTATGCCTGCGCATTTTCAACTTACGGTAGATACCCACGAACCTTTACAATATGCGGTGCAAGAGTTGCTATCAAAGGCGGGCGAAGATAGTGTACTGTCGGACGTGATACTAAAATACGTAATGCACCAGTTAGACGACGATAAAGATTACAAACTGCACGAATCTTTATATAAAGCAGGTAGGCTAGTGTTTGACGAAAAGCATTTTGACAAACTAAAAAGCACGCAACACATTACCCTTACCAATTATTTAACCCAACAACAAGCGCTAAAAAAAGAAGTTACCACTATAGCCACTAACGCACAAAATATAGCCAAACAGCTATTGGCGTTGGTGGCGCAGCAAGGTTTAACAGTTGCTGATTTTACATCGGGTACTAAAGGCCCAATGGGTCAAGTAGCTAAGTTAATTACGGAGCGTTACACAATAGCAAGTTATGCGTTTTTGGACAAAGCAGGCGTAAAAAAAGCAATAAGCGATAATGCTTGGTATGCTAAAACCAATGCCAAAAACGTAGGCGCAAGTATAGATAGTATTACACCACAGTTAAATAGTTTAATGACTGAACTATACGCCACAATGACCGAAAACAAAGGCGTATTTACACTTACACAATTAGTGTTGGATAATTTTTATGCGTTTATATTACTTACCGAAATAGACAAATTAGTACAACAATACAAAGAGGAAAACAACACCGCATTGCTTGCCGAATTTAATGCAACCATAGCGCAAGTAGTGGCACAAGAGCCTGCACCGTTTATATACGAACGCTTGGGCGAACGTTACAATCATTTTTTGATAGATGAGTTTCAGGATACTTCTACTATGCAATTTATTAACCTATTGCCATTGCTTGATAATAGCCTTGCGCAGGGGCATAGCAACTTATTGGTGGGCGATGCCAAACAATCTATTTACCGCTTTAGAGGTGGCGAAGCATCGTTAATAAGCAACTTGCCACACATTGCTATGGACGAAAACAATGCGCTGTTTACTGCCTACAAAAACACATTGCAACGCAACTTTACCAATAGTGTACTAAACAGTAATTTTAGGTCTAAACGAGAGGTAATAGAGTTTAATAATTATTTTTTTGAAGAAAGCAAACAATTCCTAAACCCTTTGGTAGCAAGCTATTACGAAGAACACACGCAATTATTTAAGGAGGATAATACAGGTGGATATGTAAATGTACAATTAACAGAATATGAAAACGTAGCACAGTATGACGAACTTGCCTGCGAGTATGTATTGCACCAAATAAACAACTGCATTGCCGATGGATATACGCTTGGCGACATAGCTATACTGGTGCGTGGCAATAAAGACGGTGCAACTATTGCCGAGTTTTTAAAAGAAAATAATATAAACGTATTAAGCGACGATGCCTTGTGGCTGGGCAAAAACGCTACCGTAAAATTTATACTTAATGTATGCGCCTTAGTTACCGATTTGCAAAATTACAATGCCGCACATGCGGTTATTAATTATTTGTATCACAACCAACAAACCACGCAAGCTCAATATTTACAAGCTATGCAGAGCTTACGTAGCAAGCAACCCATAGCTATGGTTATAAATGCTACGCACCCACTGGTTAATTTTAAAGCATTGCAAGCCCTAAGCTTGTACGATGCGGTGCAGTATATAGTAATGCAATTTAAACTTATGGAGCGTGCTCCTAACTACGTATTGTCGTTTTTGAATAACGTATGGGCACATACTATTGATGGGCAAGATAGCTGGGCAGAGTACATAGAATATTGGAACGCTAAAGGCTACCGACAGTCGGTAAACCAAGCCAATACAGGCAATGCGGTACGAGTGCTTACTATACACAAATCAAAAGGATTGGAATTTGATGTAGTAATAATTCCTAAAATAAATGCGGAGTATAAGTTTAATCGTAACGAAGTTATTGATGCTTCATCATTAAATATTGACGTGCCAATGGGCTTAGTTACCATTAGTAATAAATTAGAACCTACAGTACTAAATGATTTGTACATAAGCGAAGCCATAAGTTTGCAAGCCGATGAGTTAAACACGCTATACGTAGCATTTACACGTGCTGTACATAGATTATACGTACTTAGTGGAAGCAAAATAAAAACCAAAGAGGTGGAGTTTGAATTGGATAATGATAAATGTGCTACCATAAATACTATAGTAACACAGGTTATAAAAAATGCAAAAGAATATGATGCCGCCACGCAATGCTACACACACGGCACATTGCAACCATTTGTACAAAAACATAACGCACTCCCTACCGAAAATTTGGAGGTTAGTATGAACGAAAAAATATGGTTTAATGAATTAAGCATAGGTAAAAAACACACGCTTACTAACGCCGCTGCAACCGACTTAGACCAAAAAAACTATGGTATAGTACTGCATACTATTCTAGCACAAATGACTACTATTACTGATGTACCCAAGCTGTTAGCCCAACTACAATTAAATGGAGAGCTTACCGCTAACGTAGCGCAAACACTACTGCACGACATTACACAACTATGGCAAAGCAATGCTGTGGACGAGTGGAAAAATAATCCCATAGCCATAACCAACGAGCAAAACTTACTTACCCACTTAGGCGAAGTACTGCGCCCCGACAAAGTAATAGAATGCACACACGAAGTATGGGTATATGATTTTAAAACTGGCGAAACCAACAGCAACCACGCACAACAAATAATTACCTACACCGATGCGCTACAACACCTGTATAATAAGCCTATACGAGGCAAACTCATTTACTTACACAACCAAGAGATAAATGGAGTAGTAGTGGTATAACAATTAAAACTTGCCATTCATCAAAAAATTAATTATTATTGATAAAACAAGTTGCATATTGCTTACGCCTAAGTGTAGTAGCTATGAGTTTTTTACTACTGGATATTAGCGGTGCTACAGCGCAAGTAAATCCTGATTATTTTGATACTTGGGTAAATACTACCACCAAAAGTTTTGTACAAATAAAACACTAAGCCGATAGCCTATATGCCTTAAACTCCAAATTAACACAGAGTAATATCCTAAAACAAGAACTGAGCGAAGCATTCCCTTGGTTACAACAAAATAACAATTAACTCAACTAAAACCATGAAAACAATTATACTTACACTAAGCATTGCAATAGCAATAATAAGTAATAGCAAGGGGCAAAATTCAACAACGTACCGTAATGTATATGATTTTAATATTGGTGATGTGTTTGAATACAAGAGAGATGGCTATAGTTCAACACCAAACTTAACCGATTTACAGCATTTTGAAATAACAGGCAAAACATATACTAACGCCACTACTGTGCAATACACACGTAATTATTACTTTGTACAAGATTACCTAACCCCTACAGGTAGTTGGCCTCCTGCTATTTTACACAGAAGTTATACTAGCGGTAACGATGTTGTTACATATAGTTTCTTAAATGATACTGTAGCATTACCCTCTCGAAATACCTATTGCGATAGCATTACGCCACATGAACATATAGAAACCGTTTACTACGACTCTTTACGGTGCAACGGCGCCTATATGCATCTTTTACAAAATTTACCCGCCTCTTCTCCATCGTGTTTAATTCCTGTAGATGCAGTACAGGATACAAATATGTATGTAAACAAATTAGGAAAAATTATTTTTGATGAATCAGGTCATCAATCAGGTTATAATTATCATAAATATGTACGTTTATATCACTATATTAAACAAGATTCATTAGGTAACCAAATTACGTGTGGAATACAAGACTCCGCATTTAATTATTTTACAATAGGCTTAAACAGTAAACAAGCACGAGAAATAATACTAACCCTATCCCCCAACCCCACCACTCACAGCCTAAACGTATATGCGCCTAACGCCACGCTACTTAAGGTGTATAATGTATTAGGCGAAGAAGTGCAAAGCACTACTACCACAGTACCTACCACTAGCCTAAACATAAGCAACCTACACAATGGCATATATCTACTTAAAACCAACACGGGGCAAGTGGCTAAGTTTATAAAAGAATAGAAAATGAATTATAAAATTTTTATTGCATGCTTACTATTAAGCACCATAAGTAAAGCGCAACCATGGACTCAAGTTGCCGATTTTACTGGCACTGAGCGCGACGATGCTACGGCTTTTGTAATAGGTAATACGGCCTATTGTATTACTGGTTACCAAGTAGGTTGGTCGCCTACGGCAAATGGCGCAGCATTTAACGGCAGTACCGAAACGTGGTTGCCCATGCAAGCATTACCCGCAGGCAAGGAGCGCCAATACGCCACTTCATTTGCACACAACAATTATGGTTATGTGCTTGGAGGTGTTGGTAATACTGTATTAAACGACTTTTGGCAATATAACCCTACTACTAACGCATGGTTGCAATTGCCCAATTTCCCCGATAGTGCTATACAAGGTATGAGTTCGTTTATACTAAACAATAAGGTGTATGTAGTGGGCGGAAAGCGAGCTAGCAACCATATAACCAACGCCGTGTGGGAATATGACTTTAGTACAAGCACTTGGACACAAAAAAACAATATGCCCAACAATGGCATGTGGCGTGGCGCCGCATTTAGCATAGATAGCACAGCGTACATTTGTTTTGGAATAAATAATAACAACGCATACAATACTGCTATGTATAGTTACACAAGCACAAATGATACTTGGCACAAAATAAATACTGCCCCACTACCCCCACGCAAGTACGTAAGCACAGTAGTAATAAACGGTAAAGCACTATTATACGGTGGGCAAGATTCGTTAAACATATTTAGCAACGATTTACTTTCTTACAACCCTACCGACAGTAGCTTTGCAACACACGCAGGCATTCCTACCATTGCACGTAAGGGAGCGGTAGCATTTGCACTAAACAATATACTTTACCTAAGCACGGGCATTAACACTAACTATGTACGCCTAAAAGAAACCTGGAAAAACACACAGTTTGTAGGCATTGCTACCAAAACCGAAAACAATACGCTTAGGCTATATCCTAATCCTGCTACGCATACATTACATATATACGCCCCGCACCCCACACCACTTACTGTATATAATATGTTAGGAGAACTCGTACAAAGCACTACTACCAATGGGTACAACGCTACGTTAGATATAACAACATTGCCCACAGGTATTTATATAATAAAAACTAGTGGGCAAGTAGCTAAGTTTATAAAAGAGTAGTAAGGGTTGGGTATTAAGGTTGTTTTGCTTTTAAAGTGTTATTAAGTATAAGCACCAACTCATCGTGTTTTATTTGAAGCGTGTTGGAAGTTATACTAAGCGGTGTTCCGTACATATTAATACCAAACAGCATCAATTTTCTTTTTAAGTAGCTCAATTGTTTGTCAATATATTCTTGTGGGTTTTTTACTTCAATGATGATAATTTTTTGTTTGTTAATTTGAACTTCATAGATTTTTTCAATATCACTCCATACTATTAGTCCAGCAGAAACGCCATGTGAATTATCTGTGATTCCTATATTATCAATGATAAGTCCTGGTTTATTCTCGTATAATTTCTTGGCTATAAAAATGAAAGCAGGCGCAAAAAATAAAATTGAAATAGCGCCAATTACAAAAGCAAATATCGGGTTAGCATGTGCGTACCTACCATTTGTTGGTGGATTAAATACTAACCAAAGTCCAAGAGCTACAAATGCCAATGAACCTATTAACATCTGTAGCAATTTTTTTTTGCTTAAAGGTATTTCAACCTGCCCTATTGTACTTACCATAAATATGGTTTTAATACCTTAAATTAAAAAACTGCATAATACCTAATAACTACTCTACAATTAATTTTTTAATTGTTTTGTTACCATTGGTGCTTAGTACTATTAAGTACATGCCTTTGGCTAATTTACTAGTGTTTATGTCGTAGTTATGGTCGCCTTGTGTTAGGTTGGTGTTGCATATAGTTTGTTCGGTTTGTCCCAACACGTTTGTTATTGCTAACGAAACATGGCTTGCTTGGGTTAATGAAAAATTAATTACCGACAATTCTTGCGATGGATTAGGGTTTACCGAAAAATTATTTTTGTACAACGAAGCGCTCGTTAATCCTATAGGGGTAGATAGGTTAGTAATAATTTCAATATCATCAATGTATAAATTATTACCTCCACCTGGCGTAAATATATATTTTAGCACCACATTATTATTACCGTAGGCAGCAGCTAAATTATTAACTGTAACTAATTTCCATTCGCTAGTGCTAGCGGCAATAGGCACATAATTATTAAATGTAAAGTTTCCAGCAATGGGGCTTAAATCGTTAGCTGGATTAACCGTGTTAGCCGTACGTGTATAACGTGGCGTACCTACAAACCCAAGCGAACAGTTAGATTGCATATATAAATCTAACTTATCGTTGTTGGTGTTATCAATAGGTGTGTAGGCGTATCTAAATTTTAATGTAGCAGAGGTTACTCCAGTAAAATCGAGTGGAGGAAACACTATTTCGTCTGTTGCTACAGATGTGCCACTGTTGTTGTTTAATAGTAAACACTTATTGCCTGTAAAGCTACTTGCAGTAGTGGTTTGAAAATACTTGTTGTCGTTATCCGTATTTATTACTGCCCAGTTTTGTGCAAAGGTGGTACTGTTTTCAAAACCTTCGTAAAAATTAGCAACAGGCGTAGCCGCTACAGCATCAAACACATGTATAACACTTGTTTTGGTTATAGTATTAGCCCCCACACTATTAGTAACTGTAAGCGTTACGTTATATGTGCCTGCGGTAGCATAGGTAACTTGTTCGGTTGCGTTGGTTGATGTTGCGGGTGTACCGCCCTGAAACGTCCAAGCATAAGAAGTAGGTACAGCGTTGGTAGAAGCATCGGTATAAGTTACAGGGAGGTTTACGCAGATTAATGTTTTGTTAGTTTTAAAATTGGCATTGGGAGCGCAAGCTGTAGCATTGGTAACGCCTGTGGCAAGTAAGTTAGCACTTGTCCATAAGTTATTGCGCCCCGATGTTGATGATAATAAAGCATCTTGCATACGCACCCCTTGGTCGTGTGTAAACATGTGTTCGCAGTACGAATAGTCCATAAAATTTTGAAAATTTTCATCAACACCAGGCGTACATATTTGGTACGAAGCTGGATTAGCAGCATTTGGGCAAGTTAAAAAACCTTTTGATGTAGGTGTATCGTTTACAAAATCGTCGTTGTTACAATCTACACCACATTCGTTCCAACCAAAGGTGTGTAATAAATCAAGCCAATGCCCTACTTCGTGTGTTAGTACACGAGAGTTAAATGCGCTTGAAGTACCTATAGAACCTACATAATCATGTAGTACAACTATGGCGTCGGTAGGGTTGCCTGTATTCCAAGAACCTGGTAAATAGGTGTAACCTGCAGCACTAAAACCATTGCTAAGTTTTATGGTTTTAACTACATATATGTTCATATACTTGGTAGGATCCCAACCTTGACTGTATAACGTAGGCGAAGCGTCGTCCCACTTTGAATCGGCGGAGTAATAATGTATAATACCGTTGGTACAGTTGCCCTGTGGGTCTTTGGTTGCTAATGCAAAACGAATATTGGTAGAATCGGCAATGGTTTTAAACGAAGGTATAATGGCGGTGGTATCGGCATTGCGTTTGCCATAATCAATGTTTAAAATATTCATTTGGTCTAACACTTGCGCATCGCTTATGTTTTCGTTACCTCCTAAGTGCAATATATGAAACACTACAGGTATAGTGTAAGGTCCCACTTGTTGCTTTCTACTCCCATAGTTAGCACTACGTTGTGCATTATTTTTTGCGTCCATACGTGCTTTTAATGTAGGGTCAGCATCAAAGCGTTTTTGCATAACAGCATCACTACCACAGTGTAAGTTATGTTGTGCCAATGCGCTTGTGCTTATTGCTAGCGCAGTACTTACAAGTAAAAATAGTTGTTTCATAATAAGTAATATTAAGGGTAATGTATAGGTTTAAAATAGAGTTGTTGCTAAACAAAGTTAGCAAAACAATACAACACTACACACATTATTTTAATTGGTAATACGCAACACGTTACCGTCCCAAGTGGTGGCATAGCGCACCAGTTGTTGCCCGCCAGGCCCTTGTATAGATGTGCCGTCGGTTATCAAAAACTTAGACCCACTACACGCATCTACTATTATTACATTGTTACTGGTGTCTATGTTGCATACACAGTTTTTGCTGGGTTGATAAGTACTTGTGCGTTCGTAGGCTATAAATTCGTTTACATCTTTACGGTACACAATTATACCATTAACGCCACCATTTATATATTGCCAACCACTTATTGCATTTAACTTATAATACTGTGGTGTGCTTGGGTAAATAGTTACATTAACGCTTACATAGGGCATTACATCTCTGGTTTTACCACAACCAAAAGCTACAATAACTCCAATTGTTAAAAAGTATCTTAATATTTTAATCATCTATTGCAAAACTAATCCTTTTCATTAACTATTTTCGCATTAATTATAGTAAACTAAATTTAACCACAATACCGCAGGAAGCATGGCATTTTTTAAAAACATAAAATTTTCAACAACAGTAGTAGCTTTTATTATAGGCTGTGTGTTATGTATAGGTACGCCTGCTATGGCACAACGTATGGATACCGAAAACTTAAACCAGTTAAATGCAGGTAAAGAAAAATCGATTACTCGTGCTCAAATAAAAAACAATACCGAAAAAAATTATAAAGCATTTACCAAACGCCAAAGCAAATCGGCACGTAGAATGATGAAAGCTGATGCTAAAAAATCTAAACGTATAAACGAAGGACAAGCACCACATACTAAAATGGAAAACTTCTTTAAACGCTTTAAAAAGAAAAACGGAGGTACAAAAGGAAGTAAAGGACGTAAATAAAATTTCTTATTATAAACTAATGTAAATAATGATTGAATAGATGTTAAAACCTATTCAATCATTATTTATTTAAACTAATAAACACAATGCTAATATATAACGTAACCGTAAATGTAGAAAACGACGTGCGCGACCAATGGGTACATTGGATGAAAACCGAACACATGCCTGCAGTAATAGCTACAGGCTATTTTACCGAAAGTAAACTATACAAAGTATTGGTAAGCGAGGAGCAAGGTACTACGTACAGTGCACAATACAGTTGCAATAATCACGAGGATTTAGCACAATATAAGCTACACGGTGCACCACTATTGCAAAAAGAAGCCAGTGATAAATTTGGCGGTAAGTTTTCGGCGTTTCGTACCAACTTGGAGCTGATATAAGCGCATAAAATAGTAGTTTAAATAAAACTATATTTGCACCTAAATAAATTATACACATAGTATTACATTAAAAACATATTTACAATGAATTTTGAATTATCACACCTGCCCGAACGCCCTACACAACCACGCCAAAAAGGCTTAACTATGGTTATGGACAAAGGTCTTAGCTTACGCGAAGCCGAAAACTTTATGGACGCTTCGAGCGAATATTGCGACTTAGTAAAACTTGGTTTTGGAACAAGTTATGTAACCAAAAACTTAGACGCTAAAATAAAAATGTACCACGATGCTGGTATGAAAGTATATTTGGGAGGTACATTGTTTGAAGCATTTGTTATTCGCAATCAGTTTGATGATTATAAACGCTTGTTGGATAAATACAAACTAAGTACAGTAGAAGTATCGGACGGAAGTATAGTACTTGACCACGATTTAAAATGTAAATACATAAACGAATTAAGTAAAAATTATACCGTACTAAGCGAAGTTGGCTCTAAAGAAGAAGGTATAATTATACACCCACGCCGTTGGGTAAGTATGATGCAAACCGAACTAGAGGCTGGTTCGTGGAAAGTAATAGCTGAGGCCCGTGAAAGTGGTACAGTAGGTATTTTTCATAAAGACGGAAAAACACATACCCTACTTATAGACCAAATAGTAAGTAAAGTAAACAACGATAACATATTGTGGGAAGCCCCAATAAAATCGCAACAAGTGTGGTTTATTAAAAAGTTTGACCAAAACGTAAACTTAGGTAACATAGCTCCACACGACCTTATAGCCCTAGAAACCTTGCGTATAGGCTTACGTGGCGATACATTCTTTGATTATTTACCCAAAGAATTAAACAGAGACGTTAAATAATAATAGCACATAAAAATGGTAAACGAAATAACAGTACAAGAGGTAAAAAAAGCATTAGACGAACATCAAAACGTAATGGTAATAGATGTACGTGAACAACACGAAGTAGATGCAGCCAACTTTGGTGCAACCCACATACCTATGGGCGAAGTATTAGATAGATTAAACGAAATACCAAAAGATAAACCTGTATATATACACTGCCGTAGTGGCTCACGCAGTGGCGCTATATGCAACGCACTTATGAATAGTGGTTACACCAATGTATTTAATGTAAAAGGTGGAATAGTGGCATGGAGCAAAGAAATAGATACTACTTTGCAAGTACTGTAAATATAGTTTTCCTATAACATTCACACGCCCCTTGTTGCTTTGCAACAAGGGGCGTGTGAATTAAAAGACAGTGCTAACATTCGGGGCTATTTAACCTACTTAAAATATACCCGTATAATTATGCGGACTAATCTTTTTCAATTCTTTTTTAAGCGCACTCGTTACGTCTAACTCATCTATAAAAGCGTGCATTGTACCTTGTGTTATAGCACTGTTGCTACGTGTTAGCGCTTTTAAGGCTTCGTACGGATTAGCATATCCCTCACGGCGCAATACAGTTTGTATTGCCTCGGCTACCACTGCCCAATTACTTTCTAAGTCGTGGGATAGTTGTGCTTCGTTCAATATTAATTTATCCCAACCTTTGGTTATAGATTGCATAGCTATTACCGTATGTGCCAATGGCACACCAATGGTACGCAACACGGTGCTGTCGGTTAAGTCGCGCTGTAGGCGGCTTACAGGTAGTTTGGCAGCTAAGTATTCTAGCAAAGCATTAGCAATACCAAGGTTGCCCTCAGCGTTTTCAAAATCAATAGGATTTACCTTGTGGGGCATAGCACTACTACCTACCTCGCCTGCTTTTATTTTTTGTTTAAAATATTCCATACTTACGTACTGCCACATATCTCGGCAAAGGTCGGTAAGTATCGTGTTTATGCGGGCTATAGCGTGGAAGCGCGCGCCCATATTATCATAATGTTCTATTTGTGTGGTGTATTGCAAACGCTCTAAACCTAGCTTTTGTTTTGCAAATTCGTTAGAAAATTTTTCCCAATTTACCTTAGGGTAAGTTATGTGGTGTGCATTAAAATTACCAGTAGCACCGCCAAACTTAGCACTGTGTGGCACTTGGTTAAGTAACGCTAATTGATTGTTAATACGCTCTACATACACTTTTATTTCTTTGCCTAATTTGGTGGGAGATGCGGGCTGCCCATGAGTGCGGGCAAGCATTGCAACGGCTTTCCAATCGTTGGCACTTACATTAAGTTGCTTTACCAATTTGTTTACCATTGGTATATATACATCGTTAGTAAAATCTTTAATAGTAAGTGGTACAGCAGTGTTGTTAATGTCTTGCGAGGTAAGCGCAAAGTGTACAAATTCTTTTTCGGTAACTATGTTTAGTTTGTCAAACTGTTGTTTTATATAGTACTCCACGGCTTTTACATCGTGGTTAGTTACTTTTTCTATTTCTTTTACAGCTAAAGCATCTTCTACCGTAAAGTCTAAATAAATGCTACGCAAGGCTTTGTACTGCGCTTTTTTTATTCCTTTTAGTTCGGCTAATGGTAGTTCGCACAGTGCTATAAAGTATTCTATCTCTACTTGTATGCGGTATTTTATTAATGCGTATTCGCTAAAATAATTTGCCAATTGTGCTGTAGTACGTCTGTATCTACCGTCTATTGATGATATTGCTGTAAGTTGATTCAATTCCATTACTTTTGTTGTGTATTTAAAATAAAATGAGTTGCTGCGTAAATTACTATTGCGCAAATATAAATCTACTTTCGGTTTACTATGATAAAAGTTTCAGTTGTATCGTATCTTAATGCCACGCCTTTCGTGTATGGCTTAAAACAGTATAAATTTACTACTCCTTTTGAATTAAGTACAGACCCGCCCAACATTTGCGCACAAAAACTCATCAATAATCAAATAGATATAGGCTTGGTACCCATTGCTATTATTCCGCAATTGCCCACTCCTACTATCATTACCGATTATTGTATAGGGGCTAATGGCAAGGTGCTTAGTGTACAATTGTTTAGCAATAAGCCGTTACACGAAATAAAAACTATAGGTGTAGATGCTGAATCTAACACGTCCAACAAACTATGCAAACTATTATGTGATGAGCATTGGCACATAAATCCAACGTTTACTACTTATGCCACCACCAACGATGCCAACATAATAATAGGTGATAGAGCCTTGGCAGCCTTAGGTACGTATGCCTACGAGTTTGATTTGGCTGAAGCTTGGCAAGCGTATACCAACCTACCTTTTGTATTTGCCGCTTGGGTAAGCAACAAACCTATTGCGCCTGCTTTTGTAGCCGAACTAAATACTGCCTTAGCATTAGGAGTAAACGCTATACCTACATTGCTAACTACTAATTATACTAATGATGAGTTAGTGAGTACTTATTTAACACAGCATATTTGTTATAATTTGGGAACTGAGCAACACCAAGCTATTACACAGTTTTTGGAAGTGTAAAACAAAATTATTTTGCATAAACACTAAGCACTATTCTAAGCATTTAACTATGTATTAAAATAAACCCATTAACACCACGTATAATTGTACTTCATATTACACACAAAAAAAATAGGATTAACCCACGTGGTTAATCCTATTTTTTTGTGTGTTGATATTGGTATTTTACAATTTGTTCATTTCTTCTTGTATTGCTTTTGCTTTGTCCATTTGTTCAGTCATTAAATATAATTCTTTAATGTTTTGATACAAACCTTTAAGGTCAGCTTTGTCAGTAGTACCAGCAGCTTTGGCGCGCTCCATAAATGGTAATGCCTCTTTGAATTTAGCTTCAGCTTTTAAACTTTCGGAGTCGTATAATTTTTGGTCTTTTATTTTTTCGGCCGTATTTTTAATGACTACACCTTCATTATAATATAAAATACCTAATTGATACAATGCGCTATAGTGTGCTGGATTTAATGCAATAGCTTTTCTTAGTTCAGCGTCAGAGTTATTTAGATATGTTGTTTTTTCAGTCGCTGAGATTTGTTTTTGTTTTGCGTCAGGAGTAGCCTGTCTGTAATTTAGAAGTCCTAAAATATAGTGTAATTCAGCATTTGAGGGATCTAAATCTATCGCTAATTTTACATTATCTACAGCCTCTTTTACCTTGCCCTCTTTTTCAGCTGTATATACCTCTTCCATAATCAAATCTTTATCGTTAGGATATGCTTTGCGCCCTGCTGTTAATGCCTCTTTAGCACCTACGGCATCATTTGACAATAAACATAAATTTTCTAAATCAAGATACATTTTAGCTTTAAGGTGTTTCATTCCAATAAGTTCTTTGTATATTATTTTAGCCTCATCATAAGATTTATTTTTTTCAGCGCTAACACCAACAAAATAATACGCTACCGTATCTATTGTATTATTGTTTTTTTTGTTGAGATCAAAAGCTGTTTTTAATTCTTTTTGAGATGTAATAAAATCACCTTTAGTGTAAGCGGCTACACCACTATTACGTACATTTATATATGTACGATTAGCACCATCTGCACTTTCTTTTTTGTAATTACCTTTTACATCTAACTCTACCAATTTCATCCACGCTTCGTTTGCTTTTTTCATAGCATCAGCATCAATAGCTGTTACAGCTGCGTCTTTGCTGGTGTATATGGCATCGTATATTTGCGCACGATACATCCATGTTTTAGGGTCAATCTTGGTGCTTTCGTTTTCCGATGCTAAATCAATGTATTTTTTAGCATCAACTAATTCGCCATTTTTAAAATAATTGTAAGCGCTTACTCTGTTAGAGGTTTGTGCATTTACGCTAATAATGCTTGCAACTAATGCTGCTGATAAAATTAATTTTTTCATAGTGTAGTTATATAAATTATCGTTGTTGTGTGTTAGTTGTTATACAAATAGATTGCCAAAGGTAATTAATACCCCAAAATATTCATCATGCTCTTAGCACTTTGTTCCTTGGCAAATAGCTTTGTGGTGTAACCTCCCTCGCCATCTTTATCTATGAGTATGTGCTTAGGTGCAGGTATTAAGCAGTGCTGTATGCCACCGTAGCCACCTATGCTTTCTTGGTATGCACCTGTGTGGAAAAAGCCTATGTACAAAGGGTTTTTCTTATCATACTTTGGTAAAAATATTTGGTTGTTATCTTTTTCTTCGTAGTTATAAAAATCTTCGCCATCGCAGGTTATACCACCTAAGTTTACGGTATCAAAGGGCTTGTCCCAGTTGTTTATAGCAAGGAATACAAACTGTTGTTTTATACCCCAAGTATCGGGCAAGGTAGTTATAAACGAGCTATCAATCATGTACCAAAGTTCGTTATCGTTTTGTAATTTAGTATCAATAACGGAGTATATAATAGCACCACTTTCGCCTACGGTATAGCTACCAAATTCAGTATATATGTTGGGTTCATCTACCCCTTCATCATTACATATTTCTTTTATGGTTTTAACAATATGCTCTGCCATAAATTCATAATCGTACTTAAACGACAGCGATGTTTTTATAGGAAAACCGCCACCTATATCTATACTATCTAACTCGGGACATACTTTTTTAAGCGCACAATATATGCGTATATTTTTACTTAATTCGTTCCAGTAGTAAGGGTTATCTTTTATACCTGTGTTTATAAAAAAGTGTAGCATTTTAAGTTTAAAACGTTTGCTACCTTTTATGCGTTGCTCGTACAAATTAATAATTTCGGAAGCACGCACACCCAAGCGTGCCGTGTAAAATTCGTTATCAGGTTCTTCGGCGCAGGCAATACGAATTCCTAAATTACAGTTCTTTTTTATAGATTTTTCGTAGTGATTAATCTCGTCCAAATTATCCAAAATAGGTATAACGTTGCTCCAGCCATCGTTTACCAAGTCGGCTATGGCTTGTTGGTAATTGGGACGTTTGTAGCCATTGCATATTAGCGTAATGTCTTTAGTTATTTTACCTGTTTGATGTAAAGTTTTAATAATAGGAATATCAAATGCCGATGAGGTTTCTAAATACACTTCGTTTTTTAAAACTTCGTCTAGCACAAAACTAAAATGCGAACTTTTGGTGCAATAACAGTAATGGTAAGATCCCTTGTAATCTACTTTGGCTATACCTACGTTAAATAACTTTTTGGAACGTTGAATATTTTGGCTTATCTTTGGTAGATAAGTAAGTTTGAGTGGCGTGCCATATTTTTTAATAAGTTCCATAACAGGCACTCCATTAAAAATAAGTTGGTTATTATCTACCTCAAATTCATCTTGAGGAAAAATAAAGTTGTTTTCAATAAATTCTTGATAATTATTCATGTGAGATGACGACATAGCTTTTTTTAACTTACTTACATTGATTATAAAAACCAAAAGTAACTGAATTACATTAATAAAAAACACTTAAACTAAATTTATTACAATTATCATGAGCAGTAGAAAAATAAAGTTTATTGAAGTTAAAAGCGAACTAGGCGCAGGTACACGTGGGGCAAGTATGGGCGTAGATGCGCTTAAAATAGCAGCGTTAGATTATGGAAGTAACTTGTTTAAAAAATACGAAAGTGTAGAAGTGCCCAACGAAAACAACTTGTTGTTTGAACCCATTGGTAGCCCTTACGCACGTCGTATAAAAGGCATATACAGTATGTGGGAAAAAGTAGCTACCGAAGTAAGTGCTACGCTTAAAAAAGGAATATTCCCCATAGTGCTTTCGGGCGACCATAGTAATGGCGGCGCAACAATATCGGGCGTGAAAATGGCATTGCCCAAAACCGCTAAACTAGGCGTAATATGGATAGATGCCCACGCCGATATACACAGCCCATATACCACCCCAAGCGGAAACATGCACGGAATGCCACTTGCAGCGGTACTTAACGAAGATAATCTCAACAATAAAAACAATAAGCCCGACAAAGAAACGGTGGACTATTGGAATAAAATGAAAAAAATAGGTAACATAGCACCCAAAATTACCTATAAAGATTTGGTGTTTATTTCCTTGCGCGACGTAGAACCCGAAGAAAGTTATTTACTTAAAAACAACAAAGTAAAAATATATACTACAGCCGAGGTTAAGCGCAACGGAGTAGAAAGTATAGCGCGCGATACACTTGCGCACCTTGCACATTGCACACACATATACATTAGTTTTGATGTGGATAGTATGGATAGTAGTATAAGTAAAGGTACTGGAACACCTGTGCGCAATGGTATTAACGAGAAAGAAGCTGGCTCATTGTTAGTACGACTAATACAAAACGAAAAAATGTGCGCCTTTGAAATATGCGAAATAAATCCAACATTGGATAGTGAAAACTTAATGGCGGAAAATACATTTGAGATATTGCAAAGAGTGGTAAGCCAGTTGGTGTAATAGCTTCTAAAAAAAACAACTTTAAAATTTATAAAACAAACAGTAAACAAATGAAAATAAATTTAGTAGTAGCAACATTATTATTTTTAACAGTAAACGCACAAGCACAATTCCCTTACTTAAAATGGGGTAAATTTACAGGAGTTCGCACTGCATCAGCCTATGCTGATAAACCATTGGCACGAGCCGACAAAGCTGGAAATGTATATACTGTAGGAGTTTTTACAGGTACGGTAGATATGAATTCGGATACTGGTGCAACAGCAGTACAAAATTTTACCTCTGCTGGTGGTAATGATATTTATATAGTAAAGCGCGATTCTACAGGTAAATTTATATGGGCAAAACAAATAGGTAATAATGAAACAGAAGTTTTAAATACCTTGAGTATAGACGATTCATCAAACATTACTTTTGGAGGTGCAATTAAAAACTCGGTTGATTTTGACCCAAGTGCTAACCTTATGTATGTAAATACACCACTGGGTATTTACAATGCTTTTTTGTGTAAGCTAGATGCCAACGGTAATTTGGTGTGGGCTAAAAACATAGCCAACGGTACGGCTAATAGTTATGTGGATAGAATAACGCAAAGCGCACAAGGTGATTATTTTGTAGCTGGGCGTTTTGGAATTACTACTACAGTAGGTGGCACAAATGATTTTAATCCAAGTGCAAATACAACAACATTAACAGCATCTTACCTTAATGGCGAAACTTTTATAGCGCAGTACACTTCGCAAGGTAATTTAGTATGGGTAAAAGCGACACAAGGCGCTACATCTACAAGCAACAAAAGTGCTACAGGTATAACACTGGATAATGCAGGCAACATAATTGTAATAGGTAATTTTAGCGGTACTGTAGATTTTAATATGGATACCGCAGCGGTTGATACTGCTAAATTTACGGCTACTGGTACTGATGCTTTTGTGTGCAAATATAACACTACAGGAACGTACACATGGGCTCATCAATACACAGGTGCTAGTACCGACGATATAAGAGCTATAGCAATAGATGCAGCTAACAATATATATACTACAGGTACATTTACAAGTACTACTATTAATTTTAATCCACAAGGCACAGCAGCTACACTAACTCGTAATGGGACGAAAAATGGTTACGTTACTAAATTAGATACAGCAGGAACATTAGTTTGGTATAAAGGTTTTGGAGGTTCAGGCTCTACTATAGATGCGAGCGCCATTGCTATTGATAAAAATAATAATTTGTGGTGGGGAGGCTGGTTTTTTAACAATTTAGATTTTAATCCAGGTGTACCATTAGTTAATGAAAATGGAACATTAGATCTTTTTGTAGCACGATATGATACAGCTTGTAATTACGTTTGGCACCGTAAACTAACAGGGGGAAATAACCGTACACTTACTGAAATAACTATAACACCTAGCAACGGCATATTGTTTACAGGTACTATTGATAACCCAGGTAGTTTAGATATTGACCCCTCAAGTGCAACGTTGAGTTTAGCTACAGGAGGTCTTTCGGGGCATGTAACGGTGTTATACAAAGAGTGTGCTAAAGTAACCGCTAACATTACAAGCCAAGCTAACAACTTATGTAATGGAGATAATAAAGGTGAAGCTACACTACAAACAACTGGTGGAGTAACTAACTACGCTTGGACTCCTAACGTAAGTAATAATAACTTAATAGATAGCCTTGTGGCAGGGACATATACTTGTATATTAACTAATGCTTGTGGAGCAACTGCTACTAAAGTAGTAACTATTACACAACCTGCAAAAATTACTAAAACACAAACTATTAATATATGTGCTGGCGACTCGTTAATTATTGGTACACATGCTTATACTAATGCAGGCACTTACAAAGACACGCTAACATCATACATTGGCTGCGACAGTATAGTTACAACTACTGTTACTAAAACTACATTAAACCTTACTGTTACAATAAACGGAACAAACAATACATTAACGGCAACCCAAGCTACCGCTACTTACCAATGGCTAAAGTGCGATAGTGCTTATGCCCCAATAGCTGGCGCTACGGGCAAGTCATACATAGTTAATGCTAGTGGTAATTATGCTGTAATAGTTACTAAAAGTAGTTGTAGCGACACTTCAGCCTGTGTTAATTTTAGTTTAGTAGGGACTAAAAACATCAACGGAAATAATTTGGTTTCAGTATATCCTAATCCAGCAGATGATAAACTTAACATTGTTGCAAACCAAAAACAATTTGATGTTGAGGTTAGAAACGCATTAGGTCAAGTAGTAATAAAAAAAGTTACAACTAACACCAAACAGCTTGATATTACAGAACTTGTAAGCGGAGTGTATATACTACAACTTACTGCTAATGGAGCAGTTTATACTGTTAAGTTTATTAAAGAATAATGTAGTAAACTAAAAAATAGAAACCATGAACCAAGATTTTAAAATAACAGTACCCATTCCTTGCGATGCAAACTGGAACACGATCACTCCTGCTGAGCAAGGGCGTTTTTGTGGTTTGAGAATAAGGTAATTAAGGAGTAAAGATTTTATTAAACACTAACTATGAAAACTTAGTAACAAACATTATGAAAAAAATAGTATTAACAACAGTCTTTACTGTTAGTGCATTATTAGCGAAAGCACAAACCGATTTTATTACAAAATGGTATTTTCCAAATGGAGGTACTAATATTAGTTTTTATTGCCAAACGTTAGGTAATATAAATTATACTTGGACATGCTCACCTTCTGGAAATACTGGGAGTGGAGTTAATAACGGATTTTCAACATCTGTAATTTTACCAATTAATATTTTAGTTGGTGATACAGTAACGTTAAGTATTGATGCTACGGATTTTAAATATATTCAAATAAAGAACGATAGCAACTTAATAGACATTGCACACTGGGGAAATACACATTGGATAAGTATGGAAGGGTCGTTTTATAACAATATCAACTTGCAAATTTCGGCAACAGATGTTCCTGATTTAACAGGTGCTACAAGTTTAAAATCAATGTTTAACTCTTGTACTTCTTTAAACAGCCCTGCAAACATTAATTCATGGGACGTAAGTAACATTACAAATACAACTTGGATGTTTTGGGGAGCAACTAATTTTAATCAACCTCTAAATAATTGGAACACTGCTAATTTTAAAAATATGAGCGGTATGTTTGGATACGCATCAACATTCAATCAACCCTTAAATAACTGGAACACAAGTAATGTTACAAACATGGATGGTATGTTTAAAGAGGCTACTAATTTTAATCAACCCTTAAATAGTTGGAATATAAATAAGGTTACTGATATTAGTAGTATGTTTAAATACGCATCAACATTTAATCAACCGTTGAACAATTGGAACACTAGTAATATTACAAGAATGGACGAAATGTTTAATGGGGCTATTAATTTTAATCAACCTTTAACTAATTGGAACACCAACAATGTAATGTTTATGAACAGTATGTTCCAAAATGCAAAAGCATTTAATCAAAATATAGGAGACTGGGAACTGGCAGTTAATGCGCAAAACATGCTTGATAGTTCAGGTATGGATTGTAGCAATTTATCTCTCAGTATGGATGGTTGGGTTAATGCATGGGTAAACAAACCGTATAACCCTAACGTTGTTTTAGGTGCTGCAAATTTAAAATATGGTACGCTTGCACAAAATAATTATAATACATTGTTTTTAAACGGTTGGATAATTAATGGAGTAACAGCAAGTGGAACATCGTGTTATTATTTACCAGAAAGGTGTTTTGCCACAAAGTGGTATTTTGCTGATACTGCCACAAGTATTAAGTTTGATTGTGAAACATGGAATTTTAACACCAAATATACATGGACTGCTTCACCATCAGGCAATACGGGTAGCGGCACAATTCCATTAAGTTCAGTCAATTTAGTAAATGTTACAATTCCAATAAATATTGCAAAGGGCGACACAGTAACACTGGGTATAGAGCCAGCTGATTTAAAAAGAATTAAAATTAATAATAAATCAACTTTAATTGACGTTGCTCAATGGGGAAATGCTAATTGGACAAGTATGGATAATGCGTTTTATAACGATAGTAACCTACAAGTATCAGCAATCGATTTACCTAATTTGGCGGCTGCTATTAGCTTAGAGGGTATGTTTCGTAATTGCACAACTTTAAACGGACCATCAAACATCAACTCATGGGATATAAGTAACATTACAAACACTAATTTGATGTTTTCAGGTGCATCAAATTTTAATAAACCCTTAAATAATTGGAACACAGGTAAAATTAAAAGCACACTTTGGATGTTTTATTTTGCCTCTAAATTTAATCAACCGCTAAATAATTGGAACACAAGTAATGATACAATGATGGCAGGTATGTTTATGGGCGCATCAAGTTTTAATCAACCGCTAAATAATTGGAATACAAGTAATGTTAAGTTTATGGATTGGATGTTTGAGAATGCGACTTCATTTAATCAACCCTTAGATAGTTGGGATATAAGTAAGGTTACAAGTACAATACAAATGTTTATGGGTGCATCAAGTTTTAATCAACCGCTAAATAATTGGAATACAAGTAATGTTAAGTTTATGAATTGGATGTTTAATAAAGCCATTTTTTTTAATCAAACCTTGGATAATTGGAATACAAGTAATGTTAAAAATATGTCTTTTATGTTCACTGGTGCAATTAATTTTAATCAATCTCTAAATGATTGGAATACGAGTAATGTAATTGATATGAGGGAAATGTTTAGAGAGGCTACTAATTTTAACGAGCCCTTAAATAATTGGAATATGAGTAATGTTAAAAATATGTCCTGTATGTTTTTGGGAGCCTCAAATTTCAATCAACCATTACACAATTGGAATACGAGTAGTACAACTGCAATGGATTGGATGTTTTATGGAGCAACTAAATTTAATCAATCGTTAAATAATTGGAATACGGTTAATGTTACAAATATGGCTAGAATGTTTGATGGAGCAACTAATTTTAACCAGTCCTTAAATAATTGGAATACTACTAATGTAAAGTATATGACTTATATGTTTTACAATGCAAGAGCATTTAACCAGCGATTGGATAGTTTAGTATTTGCAAAAAATGCTAATGCAAAACACATGTTAGATAGTTGTGGCATGGATTGCTCAAATTATTCGCTTACATTGAATGGTTGGGCTAATAATCCTATAAATTCAGACAGTATAAATTTAGGTGCTGCAAATTTAAAATATGGCACAAATGCACAAAATGCTCACACTACATTAATAAACACCAAACACTGGAAAATTGTTGGAGATACCACTAGTGGCGCATCTTGTAACCCAATACTACCATCATGCAACACTACGTTTACCATAACAAAAGATACTATAGCTGCAAATACTTGGAATATGTATATACAAAATACCACACCCAATATGCAATTGCAACTATCGTTTGGCGACAGCACAACTACAGCATTACTACCAGTTGATAGCCTAAATAACACTACGCATACCTATGCTGATAGTGGCATGTATAGCGTGTGCATAACCGCTATAGATAGTGTTGCAAATTGTACAAACACCTACTGCGACTCATTGGCGGCGTATCGCCTAAATGGTGTAATGAAGTATTTGAAAATTAGCACCAAATTAAATGCTAATTCCATAATAACTAAACTTACTACTAACACCATAAAACTTTACCCCAATCCTACTACAAACACCCTAACCCTAACCGCTGCACAAGCGTTAGGAACTATAGCCTTGCACAATACCCTAGGGCAAGTATTGTACACTACAAATAGCACCAACGCCACACACACTATAAACACTAGTGAATTGAGCAGTGGTATGTATTATGTAACTGTAGGTAACACTACGCATAAGGTAATAAAGGAGTAGAAACTAAACGCTTATGTACTTATGAATAACCACGATTTTAAAATAACAGTTCCTATTCCTTGCGATGCAAACTGGAACACCATGACTCCTGCTGAGCAAGGGCGTTTTTGTGGTTTGTGCCAAAAAACAGTAGTTGATTTTTCGGCAATGAGTACATCTCAAATTAAACAGTATTTTGTACAACACGCTAGCGAAAAAACCTGTGGTCGTTTTTGTAAAACGCAACTAAGTACATCATACAATAAGTTTCAAAATAAGCTATTAAACATTTATGACACAGTATATAATTGGCATAAATATACTTTACTACGTACAGCAGCATTAGCAGTACTTAGTGTTATCCTCACACTTGCGGGGTGCAAGGAACTTCCAAAAAAGCAAATTACAGGTAAATTAAGGATAGAAAATGTAACTCAAACTATTGATACACTAGCTAAAGACACCAATATAATAATGGGAGAGCCCCAATGATAGCACCTCGAGTAAGCAATACTACGTTAGGAACGCCTACAATAACACCAACAAAATAAATGAACATATTACAACAACTTAATACAGAAGTAAGTACAGCACTTACAACTTATTATTAAATTGATTAGCTCTACTCATTTTAAAACTAACTTATTTTCTCCTCCACCAACTTAGTAAGTTCTTCTTCTTTGGCTTTAGCTAATGTTACGTAATTGCTGGCTTCGGCTATCATGGCGTTTACATAAGGTTTGTCGTTGTACGAACCTGCATTTACTTTAATATTAAAATAAGCACCTATTACTGCTGCACGAGCCGCTAATACTGCTACTCCAGCATCTGTTACCGAGTTAGGGTTACCTGTTTTAATCATAGCTTCGGCTAATGCAAACGTAGCATACGATGCTTTTAATGTTTCCATTGGTACATCTATAGCATGTTTGGTTGCGGCTTGTATAGCATGCGTACGTTGGGTTTTTTCTTCTTCCGAATTTTTTGGTAAAGCAAAGGCATTCATTATTTGGTTAAATGAGTTGGTATCCTCATCTACCAAATTCAATAATTTATCTTTTAACGCTTGCCCAAGTGTGGCGTGGTAGCTAAACTCTTTCCAGCGCTCGTCCCAGCCCGCTTTGTGGCTAGATAAGTTAGCTACCATAGCCCCTAATGATGCTGCTAATGCGCCCATATACGCTGCTATAGAACCTCCGCCTGGCGCAGGGCTTTCGCTTGCTGTTTCGTTGGCAAAGTCCACCAAATTCATTTTTACCAAAGGAGCGTGTTTACCTGCATTAAGCATATATTCTATAATACGTTCTTGTGCATTAAATGGCGCAAGGGCATCTAAACCCATACTTTTTACTGCTATGCGTATTAGTTCTTGTTCGCTTACACCTACGCTACGTTGTTGTTTTTCTAAAAAATATTTACCTGCATCGGTCAATGATTTTAAGGGAATAACTCCTACCAACTCTGAGCCAGTAACACGTATGCCACGTGCTTGTGCTTTATCGCACACTTCGTCAAATGCTACGTGTACAGGCGTTACATTTACGTTAGTTAAGTTCATTGATATTTGGGCTACGCCATATTCCTCAATAAACCAACCTATGGCTTTAACTGATTTTAATGTACCCGCAACGCTCACGGGTTTACCGTTTTCGTCGGTTACAATTTTACCTGTAATAGGATTGCCCTCACGTTTTACACGCCCCGCTTCACGTACATCAAAGGCTATGCTATTGGCTCTACGAACTGATGTTGTATTCAAATTAATATTAAACGCTACCAAAAAATCGCGTGCGCCTATTACCGTACTCCCTGCGGTAACGTGGTGTTCCGTAGGACCAAAGTCGGGTTTCCATTCGGGCAAGGTTATTTTTTTAAAAAAGCCTTCGTACTCTCCAGCACGTATTACCGATAAATTATTACGTTCTTTTTTAGCTTGTGCGGCTTCGTATAAATACACTGCTATGTTAAGGTCGTCGCCTACACGCTTAGCTAATTGCGTAGCATAGCGTGCGGTTTCTTCCATCGTAATGTTGGCAATAGGTATAAGCGGACATACATCAGTAGCGCCCATACGTGGGTGTTCGCCTGTATGTGTACTCATATCTATTAACTCTTTAGCTTTGCTTATGCCTCTGTACGCTGCTTCAATTACTTGTGTTGGTTCGCCCACAAAGGTAACAACCGTGCGGTTAGTAGCCTTACCCGGATCCACATTAAGTAGTTTTATTCCATCTACACTTTCTATAGCATCGGTTATTTGTTTAATGATGGTTAGGTCGTTTCCTTCCGAAAAATTGGGTACGCATTCTATTAGTTGCATGGTATATTGTTTTTAGTTTTAATGGCACAAAATTATAAAAATGAACTGCATAAATTAAGTAATTACAATTATTTATTGACTTCAGTCGTAATGCGTAATTTTAAATTCGTAATTAATATAAGTTACTTACACCAAAATATTTTCGGCTATGCACCATTGTTTTAGTTCGCTTATAATCATAGCGGTTGCGCCCCATATTACAGTTGTATCTATTATAAAACAAGGTGTTTCCTGTAATTCTGCATTTGATTTTTGTAGGGTATAAGTGCTTACATTTTCTTGTGCAAACAATTGTTTTAATGTAAAGCTATGCACTTTAACAACCTCGTCGTTATTGGGATTTAAGACCAATGGTTCTTGCATTACAATAAGATAAGGCTCTACATAAAAATTACTTGGCGGTATGTACAAGGGGGTAAGCATTCCTATTGTTTCGTGCTTGTTTAGCGCGCCCATTTCTTCGTTAAATTCACGTAAGGCTGTGTGCAAATAACTCTCGTCGCTTGGTTCTACTTTGCCACCAGGAAAACTTATTTGATTGCCGTGTACCCCATAATTAGTGCGTTGCATTAAATATACACACCATTCATTATCATCATTCAGATGCAAAGCCACACACACCGCCGATTGTTTTGCTGTGGCTTTATACTGTTCGGTGTCAGCATACAACTTACGTATAGGAGGGGCCATAAGGTATTGCGCATCTGCACCAGGCAATTTGTTTATATGTAGTTTTAATTGTTGTATAACGGAGTTCATTTGTTGTTGTTTTGTAAAGAGTAAATTATCTCGGACAAATAATAAGAGTAAACAAATATTAAATAATAAACAAAATCGCCACAACTCTAAGTTAGTTGTGGCGATTTTTATATAGATTGTTGCGTTTAACGCAGCATGGTAATAGTACCTGTTTTACGTACTCTACTACCTTTGTTAGTAAGTACATCAAGTGCGTATATATACACATCTTGCGGAGCATCTACGCCGTTTTTATCACCTTTCCAACCTTGTTGTGTTTCCGAGCCATCATATACAAGCAAGCCCCAACGGTCAAACACTTTTAATTCGTAACTTTTTACACCCCATACTATTGGTTTAAACAAATCGTTGAGGTTGTTGCCATCAACAGTAAATGCGTTAGGTACATATATACCATAATCAGTATTTACATTTACAAGTACGGTGTCTTTTTGTATGCAACCATTCAAATCTACATACGTTACTATAAAACGAGTAGTTTCTTTGGGTTTTACGTTGTTTTGCATACAGGTTATGCACGGTATTTCGGTACTTGGTGTCCAAGTATATGTTCCTGTTGTTGCGCCTTGTACTACTATTTGTGTTGATTCGCCTATCAGTATGGTGGTGTCGCCGTAGGCTTGTATTGGGCTTGTGGCAAGTATGGTTACTTGTACGTTTGCAGTATCTACACAACCATTAAGCTCTACCAATACATTGTATGTAGTAGTGCTTTGAGGCGAAGCTACTGGATTAAATATGGTACTGTCCGATAATCCTAACTTAGGACTCCATGTGTATTTTTGCCCACCAGCAGCGCTCAATTTTATTTTTTTACCCTCGCATATTGCTACATTTTTTCCAGCATCGGCAAGTGGTTTAGGCTTAGTGGTTATGGTTATACTATCTTTTTTAACACATGATGTTGCTGGGTCGCTTGCTACTACGGTATAAGTAATTTTTACTACTGGTGTAGCAGTTACTGTTGCGCCTGTAGTTGTTGATAAACCTGTAGCAGGACTCCATGTATAAACATTAGTAAGCGCACCTGTTGCGGTTAATACTGCGCTCGAATCTTCGCATATTAATGTTTGTGCTGATGCTAATGCAAATGTAGGTGTAGCGTTTACGGTTAGTGTTAATACAGCGGTATCGGGACATTGATTAATATCTAAACCTGCAATCATATAATTAGTAGTTGCCGCAGGACTTAGATAAAAACTCGAACCCGCAATAGGCGTTATGTTGTTAGGGAATGTACTTACCAAATCATAACCATACTGCGAACCTCCGCTCATGGTTATAAGTATAGAGTCGCCGTTGCATATAGCCGCCGCATTAGGCGTAAGTGCTATAATAGGATTGGGCAATACATTTAATGTAATAACCTGTGTAACCTTACAAGCTAGCGTAGTGTTGTAACCATCTACCGTAATAGTAGTATTTACAAGTGGTTGCACCAATACCGAATTGGTACTTAACAACGTTACTATGGCAGGATTTGTTTGCCAATTATAATTACTTGTACCGTTAGCTACAAGTATAGCAGTATCGCCCTTGCACAATGTTTTGGTTATATAATTGGTAGTAATGGTGGGTAAACCTCCTACAGGTACGTGTATGTATTTGGTTTTACGGCAACCGTTAGCGGTTACGGTAAGTAAATATCCTCCATCGGTAACATTATTTAATACACTTGTGGTATTAGGTATTACCGCATTGGTAGTACTGTCTGCCCAAGCAAACGATATACCGCTTGCACCGCCAATGAGTATGTTTATAGCACCGTTGGGAGGTACTGAACCACAGGTATAAGGCGTAACTTGTGGCAAAATAGTAAATGGTGTACCGCTTACGGTTATAAATGTAGAATCTCTTAACACACAGCCGTTAGCGTTGGTGTACGTACAATAGTATTTTGTAGGTACTATTGGTTTTACGTTTACAAGCATTTGTCCTGTTGCGCTAAATCCTGCTGGGCTACTTGTCCAGTTGGCAGGGAAATTACTTGTAAGGTCAATAGAATCACCTATACATATACCAGGGAATTTTGGGGTAAGCACTAAGGCTTGTCCGTTTACAGTAACGGTTATACTATCTTTAGTTATAACACCACCGCAACCTGGGGTTTCTACGTAGTATTTGGTGGTTTTGGTGGGACTTACTACCTCATCGTTTGTTATGCCAATAGTTGTGCCTGTAGCAGAGTCTTTCCAAGTGTACGACGCACCACCACTTGCTTTTAAGTGAAACGTATCGCCAGGACAAATAATCTTATCGGCTCTTACGCTTAGTGTATTTGTGTTGGGTAGTACTGTTATAGTTTGTGTTTTAATGTTGTTGCATGCTACTCCACCACCGCCAAACAAGCCGCCAAACAAACCTGTTATTTCGCCCTTACCTTGCATAGATACCGTGTAAGTTCCTGCTGTTGCATACGTATGTGTTTGATTGCCTGGACGACCAGATGCTGCAGGTGAACCATCTCCAAAATTCCATACAAAATCAAATTCACTATCTGTATATTGTCCTGCTTGGCAGGTAGTTAAAAAGCCACAACTCGAACCTATATTAGTACAAAAACTAGGGCTTAATCCACCACACAAACCTGGCAATAACGATGTATTAGTAAAATTTATTGCTTGCCCAGCACATATACTTGTTGGCGCAAATGTAAAGTCGGACTCTACACCTGGCAATACCTGCACTGTTTTAGTACCTGTAGCCGCAGGGCACGAGCCGTTTTGTACCGTTACCGAATAAGTAATAGTGCCTACTGCTGTGGTAGGAACACTTATAGATTGTGTTGTGCCAATAACCGTTCCGCTTGGATTAGTCCAGCTATACCCTGTTCCTGCTGATGCCGTAATTACCGCTAATGCCCCTTTACAAGCAGTATCAGTACCTGTAATAACTACCGCACTTGCAGCTGGAGCTACGTTATTTATTAATATTGTACCTGTTGGAGTTGCGTTGCCACACAAGTCGGTAAGAGTGTTTCCATCAGTTCCTGCTTGTACATCAATACTCCAAGGCCCGCCACCCGTAAGTGGTGGTGTGGTAGTAAGTTGTACTTTTAGTGATGATGTTCCACAATCCAATCCTACGGCACTATTTATAACATAAGGGCCTCCTGTACCTGTAAGTATAAAGTCGCTACCATCAGCAGCAATTGTTGTACATTTTATAGGCTCTTGAAAAGTTAAATCTACAATATTACTTCCGCAAGGAGATGTTGCCGTAGCGTGTAATGGTGGATTATTATCAAAAATATTGGCTGTACCTCCACTAAAATCTAAAGTGTAGCCTGTAGCCGTAGAACTGTAATTACTTACTATTAATACAAATGTGTGGTTAGCCACTACGTTCAATGGGTTAGAAAATGGCGAACCGCCAGATCCCTCGCTGTTATTAGAACCCGCAGAAGATAAGCCCGTGTTGCCCGCCGTTGCCGAAAAATTGCAACGTACAGGAGTAGTAGCACCACTTGCAATATCAGCACAACTACCGCCTGTAATATCATACAACGCCCAGTCATAATCCACGCTTGAGTTTATAGTCATGTTTAAACTACCTGCGGTTTGCGAGGTAAATGTGTACCACACACTGTTTTTTTCTTGCGAACCCAAACAACTAGAGTTACCTGGTATTTCTTGCGACGTACCCTCGCCCGAATACGATGTGTTTTGCGCATAATTATTTTGGCACACAGGTATTGCGCTATTACATTGTTGCTCAGGGTAAGTTACCAAAAGCGCTTTACTGTTAAAAGTAGCTGCGTTACTTGCTACAAATTTGGTAATATCAAAACCATAAAAAGTGGATAAACTTTTCTCAAACAAACGACTTTCATACGTTGGGTCTATGGCGTTTTTTGCCTGCAATTGCGCAGGTGTTACGCCTATAAACGTATGATAGTTGTTGTATTTATCAAGCGTAGCTTTTACACTATCTTTATAAAATGTTTGTGCGTAAGTACTTAATGATATAATAAAACTTGCAATGAATAGTAACGGTTTTTTCATGTAGTTGATAGAATTTATTTTTAACACGTAAATATAGTAAAAAAAACTATAAGCTCAACAATTCCTCTTCTAGCTGTTTTATTTTGTTTTCTGCATCGGTTCGTTTTTTGTTTTCGTTGGCTATGAGTTCGGGTTTTGCATTGGCTACAAATTTTTCGTTAGATAGTTTTATCATCACACTACTTAGGAAGCCTTTGTTGTATTCCAGTTCCTTAGTTAGTTTCTCACGCTCGGCTAATACGTCTATGTTGCCTGTTAATGGTACATAAAACGATATTCCGTTAAGCGCTATAGCTATAGCTCCGTTAGGTTTTTCGGTAGCGTTAGTTATAACATCTATGTTGGCTAATTTAATAACAACATCTTGCAATACGTTGGTAGTTGCATTAAAGTCGTAAGTAATGTTTAGCTTTTCCTTTGGCGAAATACCTTTGCTATTGCGTACGTTGCGCAGCTCGCTTACTAAGTTTTGCGTAAACTCAAACTGTGCTAATTGTGCAGTGTTTACCGCATTAGCCACAGGCCAAGGGCTTATAAGTATAGCTTCGTTTACGCTACGTTCTTTTATTATATGCCATAATTCTTCAGTAACAAATGGCATAAACGGATGCATTAGTTTTAATAATTTTTCAAAATAAACTATAGCCGTAGTATAAGTAGTAGCATCTACTGAGGCCGCTTCGCCGTTGATGTAGGCAGGTTTTACCATTTCCAAATACCAAGCACAAAAATCGTCCCACACCAGTTTGTAAGTTGCCATAGCAGCATCGCTCATACGTAGCTTATCGTAGTGGTCGTTTATTATAGTAAGTTGTTGGTTAAACTTACTATCAAACCATTCGTTAGCAATAGTATTAACGGTAGGTGTAGCAAGGCTTGTGTCCACTTTCCATTGTTGTATAAGGCGGTAAGCGTTCCATACTTTATTGGTAAAGTTGCGCCCTTGTTCGCAGTAGCTATCATCATACAATAAATCGTTACCAGCGGGCGAACACATTAATAATCCCATACGCACACCATCAGCGCCAAATTGTGTTATAAGGTCTAATGGGTCGGGGCTATTACCTAAGGACTTACTCATTTTACGCCCTTGCTTATCACGCACAATACCTGTTAAATAAACACGTTTAAATGGCATTTCGCCTTTGTATTCGTAGCCTGCCATAACCATACGTGCTACCCAAAAAAACAATATTTCGGGAGCGGTTACTAAATCGTTGGTTGGGTAATAATAATTAATATCAGCACCTTCAGGATTTTTAAAACCATCAAACACGCTTATAGGCCACAACCACGAGCTAAACCAAGTGTCTAGCACATCTTCGTCTTGGTGTATATTTACGATAGATTGATTTTTAGCTGTAAATAATTTTTCGGCTTCAGCTACCGTGTTACATACCACGGTATCGCCGTCGGCATTGTACCAAGCGGGTATGCGTTGCCCCCACCACAACTGGCGACTAATGCACCAATCGTGTACGTTTTCCATCCAGTGGCGATAGGTGTTTTTAAACTTATCAGGAAACAACTGTATGTTGTCGTTCATTACATTTTCCAAAGCAGGCGTTGCCAAGTTTTCCATTTTAAGAAACCATTGCATAGACAGCTTTGGCTCTATAACGGCGTTAGTGCGCTCGCTGTAGCCTACTTTGTTTTTGGTGTTTTCTATTTTAACCACCAACTCTTTTTCGGTTAAATCTTTTATAATTTGCTTACGACACGCAAAACGGTCTAAGCCCACGTAAAGCCCAGCGGCATCGCTTATTTTGCCCTCGTTGGTAAGTACATCTATCGTTTTTAACTTATGTTTTATACCTAAGTTATAATCGTTAATATCGTGTGCGGGCGTAACTTTAAGTACACCTGTTCCAAATTCTTTATCTACATACTCATCGGCTATTACAGTAATGGTGCGGTTTACCAATGGTATAGTTACTTGCTTGCCTATAAATGCTTGGTAACGCTCGTCAGTAGGGTTTACGCACAACGCAGTATCGCCCATTATGGTTTCGGGGCGAGTGGTAGCCACAGTTAAAAATTCGGTAGTAGAACCTTGCAAATAATATTTAATATACACCAATTGCGAATCGGCTTCTTTGTGTATTACTTCCTCGTCCGATAATGCTGTTAAACCCTGTGGATCCCAGTTTACCATACGCACACCACGGTAAATATGCCCTTTGTTGTACATATCAATAAACACATCTATTACGGCTTGGCTCATATCGTCTTCCATGGTAAAACGTGTACGATCCCAATCGCACGATGCGCCTAAGGTTTGTAATTGCGACAGTATAATTCCTCCGTATTTTTCTTTCCATTCCCACGCATATTTCAAAAATTCATCACGAGATAAATCGCTTTTGTTTATGCCTTTTTCTTTGAGCATAGCCACTACTTTGGCTTCGGTAGCAATACTTGCGTGGTCGGTACCTGGTACCCAGCAGGCGTTTTTGCCTTGCATACGAGCCTTGCGCACGAGTACATCTTGTATGGTATTGTTAAGCATGTGCCCCATGTGCAACACGCCCGTAACATTGGGCGGAGGTATTACTATGGTGTAAGGCTCACGTTCATCGGGTGTAGATTTAAAGTACTTGTTAGTAAGCCAGTATTGGTACCAACGGTTTTCGGCAGTAGCCCAGTCAAAGTTTTTAGGTAGTTCCATTTGTAGGTGTTGTGGAAGATTATAATGTTAGATTGAGTATAAATTATTTTTCTTTTCTATTTAATTCTTGTAACTCTTCTATTATGACGAAAACACTATTACCAGTGTCGTATAATATGTCTATTGAATATATTAAAACAAAAGTTAAAATTAAATTTGAGCATTCGGTTTTATGGCTAAATAAAATTATCCTACTATCTTGCATTACAAGAGTCAAAACTGTTAGAATAATTAAAACAACTTGCTCTAAAAGTGAACGTTTCATTTGTTCAATTGTATTACTAAAATTAAAGTTTGGATGAATAGAAATAACATCTTGTATTTTTGAGGCAATAAGACCTAAAGTTGCTGTATTAATAGCAAGTAATGTTAGTAGGAGACTAATTAAATTATCTTTTAAATAATCAAACAAGAAATTGCTTTTCAAATACACACAGCCAATTACAACAATAGCAGAGATTACTATAAACAAAGAAATGGTTTTTAACATCTCTTTCATTATTCAACTATATTTTTATATAATTTAAAAACTTGTTCAGCATTCCCTTCTATG
>JBEBIC010000125.1:0-8126 GCA_040080595.1 Bacteroidia bacterium
GGGCTATATGATAAGAGGACGAGATATAACACATGAAAGAGTAGAAACCGACCGCATTACCAACCAAAATAACAAATTAACCGCTATATTTGAAAGTGGTACACAGCACGTATTTACATTCAACAATAAATATGTAATAACACAGTTTAACAAAAATTTGCGTGCCGATATTTGGTATAATTTTAATTACGCCTTGCAAGTGGGCAAAAGCGATTTAAAATCATGGCTTGGTGTAATAGCCAAAGATGATTATGAAAACATATTAGCCAAAGTAGAACTTGTATTTGCAGGTGAGCCACAACAGTTTGATATGCAGTTTAAAATAGCTGATGCTATTGTATGGCGAGAAGTGTTTTTGTATCCCATAAAAAATGAATTAAACCAAATACACGAAATTGTAGGTATAAGCCATAATATTACTGAGCGTAAACGTGCCGAGCGACAATTAAAACTACAACAATCAAAACTGTTAGCGCTGTTAGATAGTGGTACGCATCACATATATTCCATTACTCAAAATGGTACTATACATGCCTTTAACACTAACTTTCAGGAGTTTTGCCGTAGATTTCTTAATATTGAATTAGAGGATAATAATACCAGTATTATAAGTGTATATAATACTAACGAAGCGAAACTAAGAGAACATATTCGTTTGGCTTTTAAAGGAATACCACAATTTTTTGAGATGAGTACCCAACAAAATGGTGGGAGCAAAAAATATTACGAAATATATTTTACACCAATAGTTGAGGCCGAACCCGAAATTGAAGAGGTATCCGTATTGGCAATAAACGTTACCGAAAATCATAATAATAACATAAAATTATTTAACCAAGCCGCCAAACTAAATACGATAATAGAAACCTCAAGCCTAATATTTTTTACAGTAAACAAGGAGCTTTCGCTTACTTCGTTCAACTCTCGTTTTGAAGAAATGTACGTTAAATTCTTTAATAAAAAACCAATATTAGGACTCTCAGGGATTGATTTTTCCAAAGACTATGCCTCTTCCGAAAACAACTCGTGGGTTTCGTTTTTTTTAGATTTTTGGCAAACACATTTTACCATAGTACTCAAAGGCGAAACCAGTTCGTTTGAACACAATTTAATAACACCTGCAGGCGAATCGTTTTGGTTTGAAGTTATTTTAGCTCCCATTTTTGATAATAAAAATAATGTGTCGGAAATATCAATAATAAGCCAAATAGCCAACGAACGTAAGCAAGCCGAACTTAAATTAAAACAATCGTTACAAGAAAAGGAAGTGCTGCTAAAAGAGGTACATCATAGAGTAAAAAATAATTTACAAGTAATATCAAGCCTACTCAATTTGCAATCGGATTTTGTAGAGGATAAAAACATATTAAAAGTACTCAAAGAAAGCCAAAATAGGGTAAAATCGATGTCGTACATACACGAAATATTGTATCAAACCAACGAGTTTGGGAATATTCCGTTTGAACAATATTTGAAAAGCATCTTATCTAACCTAGTAGATTCGTACCGAAAAGTAGGTTTGAGTATAGCAATAGAAACTGAGTTTGAGGAGATAAACATAGATTTAGATACGAGTATTCCGTGTGGTTTAATTGTTAATGAATTGGTATCTAACTCATTAAAATATGCGTTTGAAGGAAAAACGGAGGGGGAAATAAAAATGACCTGCAAAAATGTAGGCAACAAAATAGTACTATCAATAAAAGATAACGGAAAAGGATTTCCCGAAAATTTTGACGTGAAAAATGCACAATCGTTAGGTATGCAATTGGTGTTTGCGCTTACCGAACAAATAGATGGTACTATCGAAATTATTAATAACAAAGGCTCGGAATTTTTAATTATTTTCGCACCACGAAAAACATTAATAAAACAACAATAACGAACACTAAAATGTCTAAAATAAACGTAGTAGTAGTAGAAGATGAAAGTATAGTATCGAAAGATATTCAAAATAGTTTAAAAAAAATTGGGTACAACGTAGTAGGAGCAGCTGCTACTGCCGATGCAGCCATAGCACTTATTGAAGAGTTTAAGCCCGATGTAGTGCTAATGGATATAATGATAAAAGGCGATAAAAGTGGTATAGATGTGGCTGAGTATGTGCGCGAAAACCACAGCATTCCAGTTATATTTTTAACTGCTTATGCGGACAATGCTACATTTAACAAAGCTAAAAATACAGAGCCGTATGGTTATATTATAAAGCCGTTTAAAGAAATTGATTTGCAAACATCAATAGAATTGGCATTATTTAAGCACGAAAAAAACACAACTGTTATTAAAGAACGAGATTTATTAACTCGCCTTGTAGAAAGCAAGCAAGACAGTAACATATTTTTTATTAAAGCAAACTCATCGTTACACAAAGTATATAGCAAAGACATTATATATGTAGAAGCGCTTAAAGATTATGTAATGATACATACACGCACACAAGGGCGTTTTACCATACACAACACAATGAAAGAGGTAAACAATAAGCTATCATCGGGCGAGTTTATACGCATTCATCGTTCGTTTATTGTACGCCTAGAAAACGTAATAGCGGTTGATTATTTTAATCTAACCTTAGATTTTGAAACTAAAGTATTGCCTATTGGCGCATCATACCGAGATAATTTTTACGAGCACATCAACCAACTTTAATTAGTATATGAAGAAAATATCGTTAAGCGTTGCGCAGCGTATTACACTAACTACTGTGTTAAAATTTGTTCTGTTTGCAACCTTAGCTTATTTTCCTTTTTTTTTACATTTAAACACTCTTCCCATACGTATTTGGGACGAAAGCAGGCTTGCTGTAAACGCCTCCGAAATGTATAAAAATGGTAATTTTATAGTTACCTATTTTGAAAACAAACCCGAAATGTGGAATACCAAACCACCATTACTAATATGGTTACAGGTAGGTATGTTTAAATTAATTGGGATAGGAGAGTTAGCATTACGATTACCGTCAGCCATTGCAGGATTTTTAACCACAGTAGTTATTATGCTATTTTCGGTTAAATACATCAAAAGCTATTGGTTTGGATTGATAACGTGTTTGGTACTAATAACTTCGTATGGCTATGTAAACGAACATGTAACACGTACTGGCGATTACGACGCTTTGCTTATATTGTTTGTAACGAGCTATATTTTATTGTTTTTTGTATATGTAGAAACCTTGCAAATAAAATATCTGCATTGGTTTTTTGTAGGCTTAACACTAGCCGTACTTACCAAGAGTGTGCAAGGTTTACTGTTTTTACCTGCATTGTTTGTTTTTGTATTAACACAAAAAAAACTTTTGCAACTTAATTACAAATGGATAATAATAAATGGAGCAATAACTGTAGCCGTAATAGCAGCTTATTATTTAATACGCGAACAGCATAATACAGGTTTTATAACTGCCGTATGGCAAAACGAATTAGGCGGACGCTACACTGTGGCACAAGAGGGCAATAGTGCTAGTTTTATGTACTATTACAATCAACTTATTGATAAAAATTTTACGCATTGGTATTGGCTAGTGCCTTGCGGTATTGCAATAGGTACAGTAAGTAAAGATGTTAAAATAAAAAAAATAACGCTTTATGTAACTCTACTTTTAGTAGTGTATTGGTTAGTAATTTCAAGTAGTGAAACTAAGTGCAATTGGTACGATGCGCCTATGTTTCCGTATTTAGCTATACTTTGTGCAGTAGCTATTTATACTGTATTTATGTACATAAAGCAAGAGATAAATACACAGCAATTACTTAGCTATAATGTGCTACCCTATGTGTTTTTGTTTGCAGTGTTTTTAACTCCTTATCAGGTAATAATAGGTAAAGTATATGTACCCAAAGAGGGGAGTAAAGGAGCGGTGAAATTTTATAACATGAGTTATTATTTAAAAAATGCAGTAAAGCAAAAGGAGAATATAACTAATCATTATATATGTTACGATGGGTATGGTGCGCATTTGCAATTATATGTTCATATACTAAATGAAAACAATCAGCACGTTGCTTTTAAAGATTGGCACACGCTAACTAACGGCGACAAGATTATAACATCGCAAAAACAAGTTCAAAAATATATTGAAAGTAATTATGCAACACAAACAGTAACCAACGACACTATTAATAACATTAAAATATATACTATAAATGGATTCGTTGGTAAATAAAACAAGCATAAAACAATTTTGGATAGATAATAAACAAGAGCTTGGACTTATAGTAATTTTATACTTAATGTACTTGTTTTTGTGCCCCACCACAGGACACGATTTTGATACCTACTGTTGGAAAGAATGGACAAAACAAAACCTTAAAGGGCTATCGGGCGCATATAATACTTGGAACGAATATCCGCCAGCGCACCAGTATTTATTGTACTTATTTGCCAAAATACAAGGCAGTGCCCAAAGTATAGATGAAAATATGTATCAACTTAAATATTACACCCTCTTGTTCGATTTTGCGGGCCCTATATTGTGTTTTATCTGTTTTAAAAAAGCCAAAACCGATTTTTACAAACTCTTATTTGTCTTACTCAACGTAGCGTATTTATACAATACATTGATGTGGGGGCAGGTAGATAGTATTTTTACTTTTCTTTGTTTTGCGGCGGTTATAGCAGCGTTGTATAAGCGTGTGTATTTAACTATGGTGTTGTATATAGTGGCGTTTGGTTTTAAGGTGCAAGCGATTATATTTTTTCCGCTTATAGGTATTTTGCTGGCTAACCAAGTATTTACAACATTTAAAATTATTGATTATTTAAAATTAATGGCAGTATGCGCCATAACTATTTTATTAATCATATTACCATTTTATGCTAATATAGATAGGCTGTGGCACGCCATAACAGGCTCGGTAGATAGATACCCTGTACTGTCTATGAATGCGTTTAACCTTTGGCATTTGTTAGTATATAACCAAGATTTAATGCAAGCTAAAGACACTACATTATATGCAGGCATTAGTTGCAAAAACTGGGGATTGTTACTGTTTTTCATAAGCTCTACGGCTGCATTATTACCAATTACTATAGCAGTAGTTAAAAATGTTGTGTTTAAAAAAATATATACATTTACTACAGAGCAAGTGCTGTTAATAGGCGCATTAATACCGTTATTGTTTTTCTTTTTTAATACGCAAATGCACGAACGTTATGCGCACCCTGCTTTTTTGTTTATAATTGGGTATAGCTTTGTAAGTGGTAAACAATTGCCCACTATATTATTTACCATAGCTTATTTTTTAAATATGGAAAGGGTGTTACAATTTGTACACTTGCACAATTACGGTACACTTATATTTGACACTAGACTTATTGCTACTTTGTTTTTGATTACGATAGGAGTACTGTTTCGTAATTTATATGTAAGTTTAAACGAAACTAATTAATTTACTAATACACAACACTAGGCATGATTTCTCCTCTTAACATTACTACCAACACCATTGCACTATCTGTTGTAGTGCCTTTGTATAACGAGGAGGCTACCATTCCCGAATTATATACCCGCCTTACCAACGCCATGCAAGCCATAACCAATAGTTATGAATTAATATGGGTAAACGATGGTAGTGCCGATGATACATTGGGGCAAATGAAAAAATATGCAGCGCAAGACTCGCACATAAAATACATTAGTTTTAGTAGGAATTTTGGACATCAAAGTGCTATAAGCGCAGGTATAGAAAACGCCACAGGCAATGCCGTAGTAATAATAGACGGCGACCTGCAAGACCCGCCCGAAGTAATAGCCGATTTATACGCCAAGTTTAACCAAGGCTATCATGTAGTGTATGCCAAGCGTGCTAAGCGCGATGGCGAAACATGGTTTAAAACATTTACCGCCAAAACGTTTTATAGAGTACTCAAAAACATAACCTCCATAGATATACCTGTAGATACAGGCGATTTTAGAATTATATCAAAAGAAATAAAACAGCACCTGACTGCTATGGACGAAAAAAATAAATTTATTCGTGGGCAAATAGCGTGGCTGGGATACAAGCAAACATATATAGAATACGACAGGCACGAGCGCCAGCAAGGCGAAACAAAATTTACAATACGAAAAATGATGCGATTTGCGTTGGACGGCATAACTTCGTTTTCAAACTTTCCGTTGCAAATAGCTACATTCTTAGGCTTTTTCTTTTCGGTAATTGCATTTTTGGTAATACTGTATGCCTTATATTCTAAGTTTATATTGCACGAAGTAGTTAATGGTTGGACATCTATAATGGTGGCAACCATGTTTTTGGGAGGCGTACAATTACTATGCGTGGGCATAATAGGCGAATACATAAGCCGTATAGCTAACGATGTAAAAAAACGCCCATCGTTTATTATCGAAGAAAATAATTTGGAACGCAAGTAAGGTTGCGTTTAATAGTTTTTTGTGCTGAGTACAAGCGCATCCTACTAATGGCGCGGTAGCGTTTTTAATAACCAATTAAGCAATAGGTTATTGGGTTTATGCGCTATTACAAATTCAAATGATACTGCACCAAACTATCCGTAGGCGATGCGCTTACTGTACCTAGTTCGTAGTTATTATCTAATAAGCATTGAGCAAGTTCTGCTTTAAAATTATAAGCTATAGAACCCGTAAAATGTATTTTTTGGTTTTTGATTGGATAAAAACTCAATTGCGTATCTACAAACTCTTGGAAACCTTGCTGTACAATACTTTTGAACACAGGCTCGTGCAAATGTGTGTGTATAAACTGTGCAAATTGTGCCAAAAAACGATTAGGAAATGGCTTTTTGTATATTTCGTTAAGGAGGTCTTCGGTAGTGTAATTATATTGTGCTAAAAATGCACTATTTATGTTTTCGTTAAGGCCTTTGCTCATGTATTTTTTAAGAAACAATTTACCCATATAACTTCCGCTACCCTCATCGCCAAGTATATAGCCTAACGAAGTTACATTGCGTGTAATAACTGTACCGTTGTACATACAACTATTGCTACCTGTGCCTAGTATGCAGGCTACTCCCTCGGCATCGCCACACAGGGCACGTGCAGCTGCCATTAGGTCGTGGTCCACGTATATTTGTGCGGTTTTAAAATATTGTTGTAAGCAATCGTGCATAAACTTTTTTTTCTCTACGGTAGAGCAACCAGTACCATAAAAATAAATTGCCGAAACTTCCTTTTCGTCAATACTATCAAAGGCTATAGCTATGGTTTGTGCTACTATAGCTTCGCTTACTTGGTACGGATTAAGCCCTATGGTGTGAGTTATAAAATGCTGTATTCCGTTTTTTATAATGCGCCAATCGGTTTTGGTAGAGCCACTGTCTGCTATTAATATCATGGTTATGGTGTGTGCTTGAGGTTAATTAATACGTTCAAAGATAATAGATATTTGTAGTTGGTAAAATTAATGAATTGATGCGCAAAAAAGTGGGGGCAAGTGGTGGTGTTTTGTATCAAATAATAATACATTTGTTGCAATAAATAAACTTAAATAAATAGATAACAATGAACAAATTATTATTTGGCTGGAATGTGGTATTAACCTTAGTAGTAGCTTTTTTATTAACAAAGAAAAACGACGCAACGGTAAGCGTACCAAGCAACACAGCAACAACAGCAGTAGCTAACATAGCCAATATACCCACAGGAAGTATTGTGTATGTAAATACCGATTCGTTGATGAATAATTACAAATTAGTAAAAGATTTTAAGCAAGAAATGGAGCGCGAGCGTTCGGTAAAAGAAAATGCGTTTCAAACTAAAATGGCAGCTTTAGAAAAACAAGTTACCGATTTTAAAGAAATAGCACAACGCTTATCGCCCGAGGAAGGACAACGCCAACAACAGGAGTTGATGCTTAAAGAACAAAAACTAGGTGAGTACCGTGAAAACCTAATGGCAGAATTAACCAAAAAAGAAATAGACAAAAATACCGAAATGACTAAGCGCATAACCGATTATTTAAACAAACTAAACGCTGGTGGCAAATACACTTACGTAATGGGCTATGCACAAGGTGGCGGAATATTGCACGCCAACAAAACATTGGACATAACTGCACAAGTAGTAGCAGGACTAAATGCAGAGTACAAGAAATAGTAATTAATTAGGTGTAATAGACATTTCTGGTGTTTTTTTAGATACGTTT
>JBEBIC010000126.1:0-8116 GCA_040080595.1 Bacteroidia bacterium
CATTAACACAATACGGAAAACTCCTAATTTTAACTTTAAATAATAGATTTATACTTGTATTTAAAGTATGTTTACACATTGCTTTTAAACTAATGTAACCTTTGCTCACATCCATTAAGAAGTAATTAACTATAATTATGAATTTAAATAATATACATTGCTATTATGAAAACTCAAATTAATTACGAATTAACAATTATGAATTACTTTAGGAATATTTTATACAAGACTAGGTGTATGTATATGTTGCTGAGTATTAGTATGTTGTTCACATTTAATTCCTTTGCGCAAAACAGACAAATAGATTCGTTGTTGCAGTTAGTAAAAACGGACAAAGACGATACTATTAAAGTTATACATTTGGATAAGTTAAGTAGAGTGTATTTGTTAAGTAATGATTATGTAAAATCATTAACATACAGTACTAAGGAGTTAGCATTAGCCTACGAATTAAATTACAACCATGGTATTGCGCTTGCGCATAATAAAATAGGGGTTGTATATAGTAGTATTGGCAACTATCCCGAGGCGTTAAAAAATTATTATTTAGCATTAAAATACTGCGAGCAAAATGAGAGTGAAATATTTAAAGCTAATATTTTAGATAATATAGCTATAGTATTCATGTGGCAAGATGATTATACTAAAGCCCTAAGCTCCTATTACTCCTCATTAAAGTTATACAAGGCACAAAACGATACATTGTCTTTTGCGAGTACATATACTAACATAGCTATTATATACAGCGCTATAGATAAATTGCCAAATGCTTTGCATAGTTTAGATTCTGGACTCTATTTTGCAATGGCTACTAACAATACCGACGATATAGCTAGTATATATGCCGTTATGGCAAGTGTGTATAGAAATTTGACTAACTACACTAAATCAAAAGAGTACTGTAATTTAGCATTGTACAATTTTGAACTTCAACAAAATAAAAGCGGTATTGCAAATTGTTATACAAACCTAGCGCAAATATGTGTAAGACAAGGAAACACGAAACAAGCAAGGCTTTATTTTAATAAAGCTTTAATTATAAATTTAGCTACAAATAGTAAAGAGGCTATAGCTCACATATATTTAAACTTAGCCGAATTAGATACTGCCAAGCACGATTACTTAGCAGCTTTTAAACACTACAAGCTTCACGTTGCATATAAAGATAGCCTACACAATGACGCAACTATAGAAAAAACTACCCAGCTCACCATGCAATATGAGTTTGATAAACTACAACAAAAACAAATTTACGCGCAACAACTACAACACAAAACACTTGTAACCAAGTGGACTACCATAGTTATGATTATAGTGGTACTAGCGGTGTTAATAATAGGTACACTTATTTATTTTAGATTAATACAACAGCAAACAACTCAAACAAAAATACATACCGAAAAAGAACGCATATCGGCCGACTTACACGATAATATAGGTTCGCAATTATCACATTTAATAAATGCTATGGAATACGAGCAAGTAATACAACCTAACAAACAACTTGAAAAATTAACAACCAATGCCCACGACGTTTTGCAGGAATTGCGTCAAACCATTTGGGTGCTCAACGTAAAAAATGTATCGGTAATAGAACTCGATTTAAAACTTAAAAACTATCTCTATCAGCTTAGTGCGCAATACACGCACATACAATTTAATAGTAGTGCTACTATTGTTAGCCAACGTTTGCTCAACAATAGCTTGGCTATAGCTCTATACCGCATTACACAAGAAGGTATTAATAATGCTATTAAGCACAGTAAAGCAGCAACAATACGTTATACTTGCGTAGAAACTGCATCGCAACTTTGCATTACTATTACTGATGATGGAGTAGGCTTTGATACATCAATACACAAAGAGGGTCACTATGGCGTAAACAACTTACGTACACGTGCCAAAGAACACAACATACTACTAACCATAACTAGCGAAACTAATAACGGAACAACAGTACAAATGACTTATAATTTTAAACCCGATGATAACCATAGCAATAGTTGATGATAACCCGCATGTGGCAAACGACATTAAAAAAATACTAAGCCTTAACGCTCAGTTTACTATTTTATTTACAGCCTATAATGGTATAGAACTGCTTGATAAATTACAAATTGCAGAAGAGTTGCCACAGCTTATTATTATGGATATACAAATGCCTAAGCTCAACGGTATAGAAACCGTACGCTTAGTAAAACAAAACTATCCAAGCATAAAAATATTGATGCACACCATTTCCGAAGACGACAACGACATTATAGAAGCCATAAAACTAGGTGCTAATGGCTATTTACTCAAAAATGAAAAGCCTTTACAGTTTATCGAAAACGTGTTGGATACGCTAAACGGCGGTGTGCCTATTCACCCCAGTATGGCGCATAAGCTTATTAATTATTTTACAACTGCGGCACACAGTAAACCAACCGCTAGCAATGCGTTACCCAATTTATCAGACCGAGAAATAGATGTGTTAAACCTTATAGCACAAGGGTTTTCGTACAAAATAGTAGCCGATAAGTTATCCATTAATGTAAAAACAGTAGGTAAACACCTAGAAAATATATATGTAAAATTACAAGTGCACAATAAAACAGAGGCCATTAATAAATTTAAAAAACAGGTGTAGTGTTTTACCAGTTTTTATTAACGCTTAGCCACCCTGGTGCAAATATGTTATTGGACTAAAAATATAATGGGACAATAACACACTATTTTGCATTTTTTCGCTATAGAATAATCCGTATTTTTAACAAAAAAATAATTTAATCACTATAGAAATAAACACCAATGGAAAAGCAAGAACTACATACCAACAACTCCGAATTTATTACTGATATTGTAATAGGTATGAGCGATGGTTTAACAGTTCCTTTTGCATTAGCCGCAGGCGTAAGTGGAGTAGTAGCAAGCAATGCAATAGTAACTACAGCAGGCATTGCCGAAATAATAGCAGGAAGCATAGCCATGGGCTTAGGCGGATATTTAGCAGGCACTACCGAAATACACCACTACCAAGCTGAACTAAAACGTGAGTACGATGAGGTAGAACGCTATCCCGAAAAAGAAAAAGAAGAGGTGCGCGAAATATTTAAAGACTATGGCTTTAGCGAACAATCGCAACATTTATTAGTAGAAGAGCTTGCTAAAGACAAACACAAGTGGGTAGATTTTATGATGCGTTTTGAACTTGGTCTCGAAAAACCACATGTTAATAGAGCCCGCAACAGCGCGCTAACCATTGGCGGAGCATACATATTAGGAGGTTTTATTCCGCTAATACCTTATTTTTTTACGGCAACACCTACCGAGGGTTTAAAATATTCGGCAGTGTTTACTGTTATTAGTTTGTTTGTATTTGGTTATTTTAAAAGCAAAGTTACCGACCAACCAGCTATTATAGGAGCGTTTAAAGTTACCCTTATAGGCGTATTAGCCGCTTCGGCAGCATTTGCAATAGCACGTGCCATAGGCTAAATTTTATTTTTTATCGTTTTGTAATAAATAATAGTATCTTAGTAAAACATTACTAAAAACATACTACTTATGAAACACATTTTCTTACTCCTCATTTCATCACTATTAACTAGTGCTTTTGTAAGCATTAATAAACCTTGCAAAGCAGTTAATCTATTGGTGCAAACTACCACTAACGATACGCTTATTACTACTGATAAGTTAGCAAATACGACGTGGCAAATAGTAAAATATAACCGACTAAGCAAAAAAACAAAAGAGTATAAAGAAATTATTGCTGATGCTAACAACATAGTTTTGTACCGCTTTAATAGTGATAATACCTGTGTAATAACTAATGGTACACACCACTATAATTGTGTGTGGACCATAAAAGATAATTACATAATTATAACCGAAAACACAGAACATAACGTTTTTAAATTTTATGTTAAAAACATTACCTCTTCATCACTCACCATGGTTAAAAGTTATAAAGGTCCGCAAGAATCATTTATACTGTTAAACAAAGTAAAATAAATAGCTATGAAAAAATTATACACACTCCTATTACTTGCAACCGCATTAACCACTTTTGCCCAAGAACCTTGCAACTACATATATGTTACTCCTACAGGTACTGCTATAGGTACTGGTACTAAAGCCGACCCTGCTGATATGGTACAAGGTGTAGCCTTGGCTAATGCAGGGCCTCGCACCTACATTAGAGTAATGAATGGTACATATACCGTTAATCAAAAACTAAGTATTACGGCTAGTAACGTAACTATTGAGGGTAATTTTAATGCCACTTGGGATAAAGTAACCGCTGCATCAAACGTTATTATTAACAGTACTCCTGCGTTGGAAACCGCAATAGTGGGAACGGAAACTATTGGGCACATTATAGGCATTGAAACTGCTAATAATACCAACATAAGTTTAATAGACTTAACTATAAATGTACTTACTACCAACATTGGCACAACTACTATGCGCCGTGGAAACTCAGTATATGGTGTACACGCCAATGCTACTACTAATTTGAATATACTACGTACCGTTATAACTGTTGGTAATGCTACCGATGGTGATTTTACAGTAATAAATGGCGTAGTAGGAGCAGGCGGTACCACAGGTAGTTGCGGCACAATGGGCAATTGCGATAATTTTATACCTGGTGTAGGTGGTAATGGAGGTATAGGTGCCGTAAATACAGGTGCTATAGCTACACCAACAGTTGCAGGCGCAGCAGGCACAGGGCGCACAGGCGGTAACGGAGGTGGAGGCGGATCTGGTGGTTGTGCAGGTGGTTCGGGGAGCGCAGGTGGTGCAGGTGGCGATGGTGGCGCAGGAATACTTGGCGGAACTGCAGGTGGAGGTGGTGGTGCAGGCTACTGCAACGACGACGGTTGTAATAGTGGACACGCAGGCAAAATAGGTGCAGCAGGACAAGATGGTACAAATGGAGCATCTTACGCTACTGCAGTACAATCAGTTAATGGATTATTTTTACAATATTACGTACCCGCTTTAGGTTTAAATGGAATAGATGGCGCAGGTGGCGGTGGCGGAAAAGGCGGTGGCGGTGGCGGTGGCGACCAAGACGGTGGTTGGTTTTGCTGGGCTTATGAAGGTTGTGGTGGCGGTGGCGGTGGCGGTGCTGGCGGTGGCGAGGGTGGAAGTGGAGGCTCAGGCGGTGGCGCTGGAGGTTCATCATTTGCAGTATATACTACAGGGGGTACAACATATAGTTTTTTAAATTCGGTATTAACATCGGGTACTGCGGGTAATGGAGGCGTTGGCGGAAACGGTGCTACTGGCGGAACTGGCGGTATAGGAGGTTTTGGTGCAAGAGTAGATGATGTTGCTAATTCAACTACGGTAAGTTGCGATATGAACCAAAGCGGTGGTGGCTCATGTGCTGGCGGAAGTTGCTCTTCTGGCGAAGGAGGCGCAGGTGGTGCAGGTGGAAACGGAGGCAAAGGAGGCGATGGCGGTAGCGGACAAGGTGGTACTAACGGTGTAAGTAATGCCCACTACGATACTGGTGCAGGCGCTATTGTTACAAGTTCTACTACACTTACTACTTTCCCTACTGATGTGGCTATTACCGAAAATCAAGGGTGTACCAACTCCGAAATTAATTTTGCTAAAACCATAGCAGGTGCATGGTCATTGGGTACTGATGGTTTTGTGGTAAATAATATATCAGCAGGTGTTACGTCGTACAATATTACTACTGATAATACTTTGCCTGCATATTACACCACTACTGGTATTAAAATAATAGGTTCGGGTATTGAGTTTACACCATTACTTAACATAGTGTATAACCGCAGTTTACCTTTAATAACAGCACCTGCACGTATTTGTCCTTACGACTCTTTACTTGTTTCGTGCGATATAGTAGGGGCTTTACAATATGAATGGGCGGTGCAAGAAATTTCTGCACCATTTTCATTAACAACTCCTGGGCCCAATGTATATATTGGCAATCAAACACAAAGTCCAGCAAAAAGCGTATTACCTTTTAACACCACAGGATTAACAAAAACGTATCAAATAAAATTGCGAGTAAAAGATGAATGTTGTGGGTGGTCTATACCTGTATTTACCACATTTGACATTACAGATGTGTCACTTGTGGTAAAAGATACACTTATACAATGTAAGGGATTTGCAGTAAAAGATACTGCTTCGGGGCATGTAAGTTATGTATGGTCTAACAATGGTGGTACAGACTCTGTAGCTACATTCTTGTTTGTAAATGACACCACAGTGTATGTAATAGGTACAGATAAATTTAATTGTAAAAAAAGAGATTCTACGTTTATCAAAATAATTAAAAACAATGGCTTGATAGTTCCGCCTACATTAGATGTATGCCCCGATTTACCGTTTGAGGCCATAGCATCGGGCGTGGGGGCGTATGTATGGATAGATGCTACCACCAACGATACACTTACTTATACTACTCCTACACCAATAAAATTGTGGGTAATAGGTACTGATAAATTTGGTTGCGTACAGTCCGATACCGTACAAGTGAGTATATACGGCACTCCCACAGCATTGCTGGATAGTATGCGCAACACAGCATTGCCCGAAATAGAAATAAACATTACTCAAAACGATGGCGGTAATTTTACACAACCAAGTATTATTACTTTTCCTAAACACGGTGCTGCTGAGGTATTGGGCAACGGACATATTAAATACACCCCTACGCTTGATTATGTAGGTAACGATACCATACGCTATTCAATATGTTCCGCTAATTGTAGCGAGCTATGCGATACGGCTATTGTAATAATAATGAACGAGAAAAAACTAACAGCATCGGGCGGTATAACCCCTAATGGCGATGGCTTAAACGATTTTTTTATAATTGAAGGAATTGAACGTTATAAAGACAACGACCTTGTAGTAGTAAACCGTTGGGGCGATGTAGTGTATAAAGCACACCCTTACAAAAACGACTGGGACGGTAAAGCAATGGAAAGCGCACTAAAACTTACAGGCGATTATTTGCCCAATGGTACGTATTTATATATTTTAAAACTTACTCCTAACGAAGATAAGCCTATTACCAATTATTTGGAAATAGTACGTTAAGTACATCTCTACTTTATTATCATTAAAACACGCTCGCTCATGAATATATTTATACATAAACTAAAACACAGCTGCTTATTCATATTAGTAGTAATAGCAAGTAATGCCATGGCTCAAAATGCACCGCATTACTCCTTGTATATGTTGCAACAATCTATTATAAATCCTGCTGCTTTGGGTAGTTATAGTTATGTGAATGGAGCTTTGCTATTTAAAAAACAATGGGTAGGTATTGATAAAGCCCCAACCACCTTTGTATTTGATATAAACGCACCCTTGGGTAAAACCAATAATGCCTTAGGATTAAATGTAGTAAGTGATAAATTTGGATATACCAGCAGCACACAAATAACGGTAAACTATGCCTATAGAGTGCGATTAAGCTACAAAAACTTTATATCGTTTGGGGTGGGAGCTATGGCTAATTTGTACTCGGCTAACTTATCTAAAGTGCCTACCAAAGACGCTAACGACCCATTACTCAATGGTGATATAGCCACACAGTTTACCCCAAATTTTAAATTTGGGGCATATTATTTTACTGATAATTTTTACTTCGGTTTGGGTATGCCCAATTTATTAACCAACAAATATGTAGCATCAAGTATTAATAATTACAGTGCATCTACCACGTTTAATTATAACCAATTGCATTTTTTTGTGCATAGTGGTTGGCAAACTAACTTAGGACGCAATGTAAAATTAATGCCATCGGTAATGCTTAAACAAGTAGCGGGTGCTCCATTACAAATAGATGCTAACGTACAGTTTATGTTGTACAGCAAATTGGGTATAGGCGCATCGTACCGTACTATGGGCACATACATAGGTTTGTTAAATATACAAGCGTCAAAACAATTGAATATTGCATACGCATACAACTATCACACAGGTGCGCTAAGCCCTTACACAAGCGGTAGCCACGAAGTGTTATTAGGGTTTAAACTTGTTAATACTACCAAAAAAATGATACCTGTGGATTGCCCGCATTTTTAAGAAAAAATGAGTATAAGTAAAGTGAAGATGATATAAACTGTCTCTT
>JBEBIC010000408.1:0-1730 GCA_040080595.1 Bacteroidia bacterium
GTAATATATTTCCTGCCAATACAATGAATCGTTTAGCCTATTTTATTTTGTTTTTATCGTTTTGTTTTTTGCAAAAAAGCACACTTGCGCAATTGCCAACAAACATTGCGGGTTTAAACGCTTGGTTTGCAGCCGATAGTTGCGTACTAAATGGCAATGGTACTATTGCACAATTAAACGATTTGTCGGGCAATGGTTACAATGCTACACCAGCATCATTAAGCGAAAGTCCTACACTATCAACTAACGTTGCAGAACTCAATAATAAGAAGGTAATACTATTTGATGGCAATGATTTTTTAACAACCAATGCGCCTCGTTCTAGTAGTTTTACTTTATACATAATTTGCAAGCGCAATAGCATTGTAAGCGAGCAACATATAATGGAACCAAACGTTATAGGCTACGAATATTTTTACAGAAGTACGGTAGAATCTATACATGTATTTGGTGTAAATACAGCTATAGGAAACACTACGCAGTACAACATTTTTTCGCTCAAAGATTCAGTAAGTTCATTACGAGTTTATAAAAATGACAGCTTGTTATTTACTAATACAACATCAATACCAACAGGCAATGGCTGGGTTATAGGGGCTTATGCAGGCGGAAATTATAACTTGAAAGGAGCTATAGCCGAAATACTATTGTATAACCATTCGCTAACTAAAAATGAAAATGATTCGGTTATATATTATTTACGCAACAAGTATGTACCTAAATTAAACTTAGGGGCTAACATAGTTGTTCCTACTGGCTTTTGCGACACTACACTAAGTGTGGCTAACTATTACACTAATTATAAATGGAGTAATGGAATAAACGATACTGCGCAAATTAAAGTAAATAAAACAGGTACATATATACTACGTGCCAAAGATGCTTTTGGGTTTGATGTAAGCGATACTATACAAGTTACTTACGCTGCAATACCTACATCATTACCTGCTATAAAAACAATTTGTCCCTCATCAATATTTAATTATACTACCAATTTAACCCACGCTAACTACAGCTTTCAGTGGAGTAATGGCAGTAGCGATTCGCTATTAAATATTACTAATGCAGGTAATTATGCCGTGCAAATAACTGATAATAATGGTTGCATATATACGTCGGATACTACCCAGTTTGTAATAGATGCATTTCCCTCTTATGCTACATTAGGTGTAGATACTGCACTGTGTGTAGGCAATACTATTCAGTTAAAAAAAGGTGCTGCACAAGCTGTAAGTTATTTGTGGAATACTACCGACACTACTCCTAGTATTACTATTAGCACAGGCGGACAATATACTTTACAAGCCAATAATAGCAATGGTTGTGTGGTTAATGATACTATTAACATTACTCTATTAGGCACTGCTCCTATTGCTAATTTTACCTATAACAATAATTGTAAAGGCAATAGTATAAATTGTATTAATACCTCTGCACCACCTTCGGGCGCAAGTATTACAACAAATAATTGGTTTATAAATTATGGCGGAATTACAGGTAACGGTGTTGATTTTAATCCTGTAGTTAATGATACGCTTACTTACCTTGTTACCTTAAATATTAGCAGTAGCAATGGCTGTAGCAATAGTGTGCAAAAAAACATTAAAGTGTATAACCAACCCAAGGTAAGTATTACGGCATTAAATAGTTGTACAAATGATAGTACACAACTAAAAGCATTACCGCTATTGCAAGGCAATGTGTTTGATTACTACACTTGGACAACGCCC
>JBEBIC010000409.1:0-1723 GCA_040080595.1 Bacteroidia bacterium
AGTTTGCAGGGGATTTTTTAAATTATTTAAAGTGAGTAAATAACTATACTAAAGCAAATTTAGCAGCGTTACGTTTACGGTCGCCTTCATCTAAATATATTTTACGTAAGCGAATACTTTTTGGAGTTAATTCCACGTACTCGTCTGCTTGTATATATTCCATAGCTTCTTCCAAGCTAAATTTAATTGCTGGAACTATACGTACTTTATCATCAGTACCTGATGCACGCATATTCGTTAATTTTTTCTCTATAGTAATGTTTACTACAATATCATCATTACGAGAGTTTTCGCCAATAACTTGTCCGCTATATACTTCGTCTCCTGGTTCAACAAAGAAACGACCACGATCTTGTAATTTATCAATAGCATACGCTACAGTAGTACCTTTTTCTTTTGATATTAACGAACCTGCACTACGTCCAGGAATATCGCCTTTCCAAGGCTCGTAGCCTTTTAAGCGGTGCGATATAATAGCTTCTCCAGCAGTAGCTGTAAGTAAGTTAGTACGTAAACCTATAATACCACGCGAAGGAATTTCAAACTCTAACTGAATTAAATCTCCTTTTGGTTGCATTATAGTCATGTCTCCCTTACGTTGGCTTACCAACTCAATAACTTTTCCGCTTGATGTTTCAGGTACATCAATGCTCAATATCTCTACTGGCTCATGTTTTACACCATCAATTTCTTTTATCAATACTCTTGGCTGACCAATTTGCAACTCATACCCCTCACGGCGCATAGTTTCAATCAATATAGACAAGTGCAATATACCACGTCCGTAAACCAAAAACGCATCAGCGCTTTCAGTATCTTCTACACGCATTGCTAAGTTTTTTTCGGTTTCTTTTTCCAAACGCTCACGTATGTGACGGCTTGTTACAAATTTACCTTCTTTACCAAAAAACGGCGAGTTGTTAATAGTAAACAACATACTCATTGTAGGCTCATCTATTTTAATGTGCTCTATTGGTTCTGGGTTATCAATGTCTGCAATAGTATCACCAATTTCAAAATTCTCAATACCATTTATTGCACATATATCTCCACACTTAACCTCAGTAACCTTACGTTTACCTAAGCCTTCAAATATATATACTTCCTTTATACGTTGTTTAACCTTAACGTCGTTACGCTTGCATAATGTTACAAACATACCTTCTTTAATAGTACCACGTTGAATACGACCAATAGCCATACGACCTGTAAATGCTGAAAAATCTAATGAGGTAACTTGCATTTGTACTGTACCTTCGTTCATAGGAGCTGGTGGCACATTAGCTACAATTACATCAAGTAAGTGAGTAATGTCAGTAGTTGGAGTTTTCCAGTCTGGACCCATCCAACCTTGCTTAGATGAACCGTAAACGGTTTTAAAATCTAATTGTTTTTCGGTAGCACCTAAGTTATAAAACAAATCAAATACGCCATCGTGTACTTCGTCAGGGCGGCAGTTTGGTTTATCTACTTTATTGATGATTAATATAGCTGTTTTACCTAATTCTAATGCTTTAGATAATACAAAACGTGTTTGAGGCATTGGGCCTTCAAAGGCATCAACTAACAAACATACACCATCACACATATTTAATACACGCTCTACTTCACCTCCAAAATCGCTGTGACCAGGTGTGTCTATAATGTTAATTTTTGTACCGTTGTAAGTGATAGAAACGTTTTTAGACAAAATGGTAATACCACGCTCACGCTCTAAATCGTT
>JBEBIC010000127.1:0-8048 GCA_040080595.1 Bacteroidia bacterium
ATGTTGGCGCATCCAGTTTGCCTGATAGTACATACGCCATTTTTAATTGGTTAATACACTCTTACAAAAAAGTCAAATTAACAAAAAAAGATAGTCTTAAAAATACGTTCGAATGCAAAATTTACAATCCAATATTTAACACTAAAATTTATTTTATTCCTCCAAAGTAAAATAAACGGTAAAAAACTCTCGCCCTTGTACGTAATAAACTCCATAATGTCATGGTTGATGAAAAAACGTTTTCATCAAATAGAACTATTTATTAAGTACCCATACGAGGTGCAACGCGAGTGCTTACACACACTTTTAAACGATGCCAAGCATACCGAATATGGCACTAAATACAATTATGCGGATATTACCAATTACGAACAATACAAAAACACAGTACCCATTGTAAACTACGAAACCCTACAGCCCTACATAAACCGCTGTATGCAAGGCGAACAAAATATACTATGGCACGAGGATATTGTGTTCTTCGCAAAATCGTCGGGCACTACAGGACACAAAAGCAAATACATACCCGTAAGCAAAAGCGCATTAGAAAACTGCCACTACAAAGGCGGCAAGGACATGCTTACCTTATACTGTATGAATAACGAAAACACTCAACTATTTACAGGTAAAAACTTAGCATTAGGCGGCAGCCTAAAAATAAACGATTTGCGTAACGATACCAACAGCTACGCAGGCGATTTATCGGCCATTGTAATGCAAAATTTACCTTTTTGGGCTGAGTTTTATAGAGCTCCCAAAATAGATGTAGCCTTGTTGGATAACTGGGACGAAAAACTGGAACAGCTTTATGCTACTTGCGCCAACGAAAACATAGTAAGCCTTAGCGGTGTACCCAGTTGGATGTTGGTATTGTGTAAGCACGTACTCACACAATCGGGCAAGGGAAACGTACACGAACTATGGCCCAATGTAGAAGTGTTTTTTAACGGAGGAATTAATTTTGCTCCCTACCAACAACAATTTAAGGAATTATTTCCTGCGGATAAAATGCGCTATTACCAACTATACTCAGCGTCAGAAGGTTTTTTTGGAATACAAGACTCCAACACTTACAACGATATGCTGTTAATGCTGGATTACGGCGTGTTTTACGAATTTGCCACCATTGATACTAACGGAAACGTAAGCGCCGATGCCATAATGCTAGACAGTGTGTTGCTTAACGTATGCTACGCACTCATCATTACCACCAATGGTGGCTTGTGGCGCTATGCCATAGGCGATACTATTATGTTTACCAGCCTGACGCCACATAGGTTTAAAATAGTAGGGCGTACCAAACATTTTATTAATGCCTTTGGCGAAGAACTTATGGTGCATAATGCCGACGAGGCATTGCAAAATACGTGCGCACAATTAGGTGCAATACTTACCGAATATACTGCTGCGCCATTATTTATGAGTAACAACACCAAAGGCAGGCACGAATGGCTAATAGAATTTGAAGTAGCGCCTAGCAATATAATTGAATTTACACATCTGCTTGATGCCCAACTCATGCTACTTAATAGCGACTACGAAGCCAAACGTAGCAATAGCTTATTATTACAAATGCCCTTAGTAACCGTAGTTGCTAAAGGCACTTTTTATAATTGGTTGAGTAAAAATAATAAATTAGGTGGGCAATATAAAGTACCTCGTTTAAGTAATTCTCGTGTTTTTTATGAAGAGATATTACTGTGTAACAATCCTCAAAATTAACGTTACTTGCTTTTTATTAAAACTTAGCTTTGGTACGATGTGGCATTATTTTGTGGGTTAGTGTAACCATCAAAAACATATAATTGTCTTTGTATTTAGGGTTTCCACGTTGTTGCCCTGCAGCAGTCCAGTTGTTGGCTTTATTGTTTGATAAATCGCTCATTTCGGCAGATAATGCGCTAACATTTTGTGCTAAAAATGTTTTATCTGCGTAATTAGTACTCACATCATCTATATAATCGGTAAATACTTTTCTAAAACCAGCTTCAAGCCCTATTTGATAATAGCGATTAATACTGTATTTTGTACCAATACCAAACGGAATAGCTATAGCTAAACGAGAATAATTTTTATTATACACAGTATCCAATGCAGTACCTCTGCCCTCCGTATGTAACTCGTGTAGGTTATTCCACTTGTTGTTATAAAACCCTTGTGGATTAAAAAAGAACCCTGAAACTCCACCAAACACATAGGTTTGTAAACTCATTGCTTTAAAGCCTTTCGCTTTTTTGATATTGTAACGGTGTCCTGCTTTTTCCTTAGAAATCATATACTCAACAACACCCCCCAACTCTACTATTGACGAACGAAAGTTTAAGTTACGATTACTTCTAAAAGGATCTGCTGTAAACCTGTCGCTTCCTTTAAGAATACCTGCTTGTACAAAACCACGCAAATATATTTGCTTTTGCCAACGATAGCGATAACCAAAACCTAAAGCAGCACGTGTAGATATAAAATCTAAATCTTGTGCTAAATGTCGTCCTTCACGATTATCGCCTCCTAAATCACCCAAAAAGTTAGTAGCACCTACCATGTATATATGCTCCTTGCGATAGCGTTTCCACGATTGTGCATTAGCGGTACTAAGCAATACCAACGAAAGTATGAGTGTTAAATTTAGTTTTGTATTTTTTAAAATCATTTTACTGATGTATTTTAAGTGATAGGTGTGTTAATGGGTATATGGTTGCGAATTTACAATTTAAAAACTGTACTTACAAAAGTAATTTTGTTTTATGTAACAATATCATTTATTAGATGAGTAACATATAATCAACTATCAAATTAAGCTAAAAACTATCGGTTAAATGTAAGTGCTTTCCCCTTAGTGTTTTCGGCTATTACACCATTATTATACACCATATTACCGTTTACAAATGTGTGTACAATACTTGCGTTAAAAGTGTAATCATCAAACGGACTCCAACCACATTTACTTAGTATATTTTGTGGTGTAACGGTGTAGGGTTTATTTAGGTTTACCAAAGCCAAATCAGCATAATAACCCTTGCGCACGTAGCCTCGTTTATTTATTTGAAACAAGTCTGCCATATTATGACACATTTTTTGTGCTATCATTTCCAATGTTATTTTTCCTTCGCTATGTTTTTGTAACATGGCTTGTAAGGCATGTTGCACCAATGGGCCACCACTTGGTGCTTGTAGGTAAAGTTGCTGTTTTTCCTGTAATGTATGCGGAGCATGGTCGGTAGCTATTACATCTATATTACCGTTGTATAATCCTTGCCATATTGCTGCTTTATCGTGGGCAGTTTTTATGGCAGGATTCCATTTTATAAAATTACCTTTTGTAGCATAATCCGCATCATCAAACCATAAATGATGTATGCAGGCTTCGGCGGTAATGCGCTTGGTAGTAAGTGGTTCGGTGGTAAACAACTCCACTTCTTTAGCACTTGATATATGCAATATGTGCAAGCGAGTATCGTATTGTTTTGCCAATGCCACAGCCTTACTCGATGATGCGTAGCAGGCCTCTGCTGAGCGTATAACAGGATGTTGGTTTACTGGTATAGCATTGCCGTAGGTAGCTATTGCGTGTTGTAAGTTACGTTTTACTGTAGCTTCATCTTCGCAATGCGTAGCTATTATGGTTTTAGCTTGTTTAAAAATTTTAGAAAGTACTTCATCATTATCCACTAACATATTGCCTGTGCTACTGCCCATAAATATTTTTATACCACATACATTTTTTATATCAGTGGCTAATACGTGGTCTAAATTATCATTACTTGCACCCATAAAAAACGAATAATTAGCCAACGATACTTGCGCTGCTCTATCCATTTTTTGTTGTAATAATTCTTGCGTAAGTGTAGCGGGGTTGGTATTTGGCATTTCCATAAAGCTAGTAATACCACCTGCTACAGCGGCTTTAGCTTCGGTATATAGTTCGCCTTTGTGTGTTAAACCAGGCTCTCTAAAATGCACTTGATCATCAATAATACCTGGAAAAATATGTAAGCCTGTAGCATCTATTAGTTCAATATTCGCATCGCTTATAAGGGTATCAGGAGGTAATATATCTGTAATTATATCGTTAGTAATAATAATAGTTTTAAGCGCTACAATGCCCTCATTTACTAATGTTCCGTTAATTATTGCTTTAGTCATTGGAGTTATTTATTAAGCATTATTGTATTATTCTACTATCGTTTCTATTATGGTAAGTAACTCGTCTTCAATGTTCATTTTATTTAAGTCTTCGCCTATAAACACCACTACATTTTTACGCTCTTCGGTACTTTTCCATACAGGTCCAAAATCCAACATATAGTTATCGTGTATGGCCTGAAACACCAGTTTTTTATCTTCGTTTTCAATACTAAATATACCCTTTGCTCGGTATATTTTATCGCCATTGTTGTTGAGGAAGTGAAACAACCAACGATCTAGCAATACTGGGTTTATATGTGGTGTATCTAACGCTATACTTTTGCTGGATATGTTAAATTCATTGGCTTGTGGCACTATTACGGATACTGTATTAAGTGTAGCTAACGAGGGTTTAAGTGTACTAAAATTTATTTTACTCGTAGTTAATTTCTCTACTGCACTTAGTGTAAACGCATTAAGTGTAAGTAGTGTTTCGTAGCTATTAAATGTAGCTGTGGTAACTACTTTACAATCATTATTTATGCGTGTAATACTTTGTGTTACTTGGTTTAATTCATTGGCCAACAATGCCTCCGTTTTACTTATTAGCACCACATTAGCATAAGCTATTTGCTTGGCGTAAAGTGGCACTGTGGCTAAATGTTGTGCATGATTTACAGCATCTACAACAGTTACAATCGCATTTATTTTAAAACTAAGTTGCACATTAGTATTTTCCAACAAGTTGTTTAATATAACTCCTGGCTCGGCAAGCCCTGTAGTTTCTACTATTATATGCTTGGGTACGTACTCATCACCTTTGTTAAATACGGTAAATAGTGCGTCTTGAAAATCGTTATTGAGCGAGCAACACACACAACCATTTTTTAATTCTATAAGGTTGCTCGTGTTCAGTAACTCAGTATCTATGCTAGTTTCGGCGTATTCGTTTTCTATTACAAATACATCATTGGTAGCTTGTGTGCTAAGTATTTGGTTGAGTACAGTAGTTTTTCCTGCTCCCAAAAAACCAGTAAGTATAGTTATAGGTATTCTGTTTTTAAGCATAATTAGCGTACGTTATTTTTGTATATAAATTCTACTTTCTCAGTGCTTAATTTTACATTGCGCACATAGCTAGGTTGCTTGTTTAGCGTAAGTTTTAGCTTGTTGTTGTAATTTGATTTTGTGCTATTTTCATTATTTAATTCCTGTGCATAATCGGCTATCAACCCAAAATCAACAGCTGTTATTTGTTTAAATTTTGACAGTGGAATTAAGCACGTAATAGGAACTTTATCGGGAAATGTTTTTATAATTTTTTTGTCGGGTACATTAGTTACTTGTACTGGTAGTATAAATTGGGCTTCGGTAAATTCTTCTATTTTAATACTTACATTTACTTTTTCTACATTGATTGATACGTTTTTAATTCCCTCTGGCAACTGTATAGCAAGGGTTTGCGCTACATTAGCTTGTAGATTTTTTTGAGTAAAATTTTCGGTACGCACTTCGTTAATGGTGGTTAGTGCTATACTGTCGCCATACAACACCACAGTTTTGGGCTGAATAGTTACGGCTTCAGTTATAAAAAACTTAGGTGCATAACTTAGCAAAGCACTAAATTTTACAGGCACTCGTTTATTGTGCTTTTTGCGGAGTGTAAAATGTATTACATTGGGTTGTATGCGCACAATGCTTAATCCGTAAGGGAGTTGGGTATTAATAGTAGTTAGGTAAGGGTCGGTATTTAGGTTTAATTCTATTTCGTTGGTGGTATTTAATAGCGTGTTTAAATACATTACTATGGGCGTATGTTTATTTATAAAATTGGAACGCAACAAATTAAAACCTGAACCTTTTACATCTACCAATACCGAATCGGTTTCATTGGTATGTAGTAAATAATTGGTTTGTTCGTTGATGTAGGTAACTGGGAAACGCAATTGAGTAGTGTAAGTTTTACCCAGTATTACCAATACCCAAGCTACACATGCCATTAAAAGGCACAATACAAATACGCCAAAGCGTTTGCGGTTTTTAAAAAAATTAAGTACGTTTTGTATCATTAGTTAAGTGTGAATTGCGATTTCAAAAATACACATTATTGGCAGTATAATTTCAACCAAATTGAAACAAAAAAGCAGTTAAAACATAATGTTTTAACTGCTTTTTTGTTCTTTGTAAGTGCGGATGAAGGGACTCGAACCCCCACGCTTGCGCACCAGATCCTAAGTCTGGCTCGGCTACCAATTACGACACATCCGCATCTCAATTATGTAATTGCACTGCAAAGATAATTATTTTTTGAACTTACGCCGTAAAAATTTAAAAAACTTAACCCAAATACGATTTTAAATTTTTGGAGCGCCCCGCTTGCTTTAACCTACGTACTGCTTTTTCTTTTATTTGGCGTACTCGTTCACGTGTTAATTCAAATTTCTCTCCTATTTCTTCCAGCGTTAATACTTTGTTTCCATTCAATCCAAAATACAAGGCAACTATGTCGGCTTCTCGTTGGCTTAGTGTGGTTAGCGCTCGTGCTATTTCTTGGCGCAACGATTCGTTTATTAATGCGTTTTCAGGATTTGGACTATCGTCGCTGTGCATTATGTCGTACATTGTGCCTGTGGATTCATCTCCTTGGGTAAGTGGCGCATCCATACTTATATGTCGGCCCGAATTGCGCAACGCATCTTTTACTTCTTGCTCCGACATTTCCAATTCCAACGCCACTTCCATTACCGATGGTTCACGTTCAAAACGTTGTTCTAATCGGGCAAACATTTTGTTTATTTTGCTTAACGATCCTATTTTGTTTAATGGCAAACGTACTATACGTGCTTGCTCGGCTATGGCTTGTAATATGCTTTGGCGTATCCACCACACGGCATACGATATAAATTTAAAACCACGGGTTTCATCAAAACGTTGTGCTGCTTTTATTAAACCTAAATTCCCCTCATTAATTAAATCGGGCAAACCCAAGCCTTGATTTTGGTATTGCTTACTTACTGATACCACAAAACGCAAGTTGGCTTTGGTAAGGCGTTCTAAAGCGGCATGATCTCCTGCTCGTATTTGTTGTGCCAAAATAACTTCTTCATCGGCAGTTATTAAATCTACCCTACCTATTTCGGTTAAGTACTTATCAAGCGATGCAGTTTCGCGATTGGTAACTTGTTTGGCTATTTTTAATTGACGCATGGCACAGCATATTTTAAAATTGATTTACTAAATATACGTGTTTTTTTATTACAAAACAAATTATTTGCCGTTAAATATCAATTTTAAACCAATTAGTGCACTGTAATTTATTTATTATAACAGAGGAGCTGTTGCTTTACATTATCCTTTTTATCAATGATAATGCAAATTAAATGAATGTTAAGTAACAAAATTAAACCAAATAAATACTCATTAAAAAATTCGTCGCCACAGTAAGTAACTGTTGTTGCGTATAATTTAAAACTAATGAGATAATTTACAAACGTAAAAAATATACATAACAATGTGTAATTCCATTTGGTAAAAATGGATTTATAGTTTTTTGCCAATAGCATCTGTTTAATATTATTGTAAAATAATGTACCAAATAAAGGCCAAATAAAAAATAAGGGTAAGGTAAATAAACGTGCTTCGTGCGCAAGTGTAATTGTAAAAACAATTGTTGAATTTAATACTAAAGTAACCGTAAAGGCATTAATATATTTACGATAAGCAACTAATGTTTTGTTTTGAAAAATATTAATAAGTACTAAATAAATAATTGGTCCTAGTACTAATAAAAACGCAAATAACGTCTCTATTGTATGGGCTTTATCTTTAAAATTAAATACAATCCCCAACATTCTACCCGCTAAATCAGCTTTGTTATTTTGTGTAGTTTTAGTTAATAGTATAAATGCTGTCTCTTATACACA
>JBEBIC010000128.1:0-8033 GCA_040080595.1 Bacteroidia bacterium
GATATAATATGGAAATTTGCCTCCAAACGTACACCTGCCATGCCTATTGGGTCGCGTATGCCTTGCTCATTATCTACAATATATTCTTGTGGAATAACGTGTATAATGGCATCGCCTGGTAACATTACCAACTTGTGCATATCTTCAATTAAGGCATCAATATCATCTTGCGCTATATATTCGGCGTCTTGATTAGTACGTGTGCGTAAGCCTTTGTGTTGCAAACTTTTAATGTGTTGCCCCGCAATACCTACGTTTACTACCTTTATGTCCACGCCAGTTTTTTCAATAGCGTCTTGTATTGCTTTTTTTATAGATTCTATAGTGGGCGTTATGTGTGTAACCACGCCACGCATTACCCCTACCGATTCTGCTTTGCCTATTCCTTTTATTTCTATTTTTCCGTTAGCGGTACGTGTACCCACAATAGCAGCTATTTTGGTAGTACCTATGTCTAAGCCTACTACTATGTCTTGTATGTCGTCTTTTGGTGTAAAGTTATCCATTGCTGTTTATTGTGCTGCTTTAGTGCAAACTATTTGGTTGGCGTATTTTAAATTGAGGGTACTGTACTTGTTTAGGTCTATTTTATTAAACGCTTGTAGGTAAAAAGCCTTTAGTTTATCGAGCTTAATTTTTACATTACTTGCATCGCCTAAAATAATAGTCTGCTTGCCTACCTTAGGAATGAGTATGAAGTCTTTATCAACATACAATTGTTCAATTTGCGCTTTAAGAAATTCGTCGTCGTTAATGTACTTTGCAATACGATAAATATCATCTAGCTTGGTGTGTTTTAGTATAGAATCTTGTGCTTCGGTTTTAGAAAAATCGTAATGGTAAAAAGTTCCAAACGACTCAAACACATTGCCATTAGCCACTAGCACACGTTGCGAGTGTTTATCGCTTAGGGGCATTAGTTTGCCTAATTGGTCTATGTAATAACTATCGTTGCGGGTGTTCATAACTCTAACCAATGGCGTACGTTGGGTTACATCTACCGTTAATATTCCGTTTATAGATTTATAGGCTTGGCTTTTCATTACCGAAGGGTCGTTATCTATAGTTTGCTCTATGTTGCTTACGTTTATGGTAGCATAATTATCGCCTATTACTTTGTAACCTTTGTTTAATAAGAGTTCTTTTATATCGTCTTCATCTACAAAGTTGAGGTCGTTGGTGCGGTCTATATTTATTACAAATTCTTTCATAGGCATTTGCATTTGCTTTGTATAGCCATATATAGCAAGCATTACAAGGCATAGCGCAGCTATGCTGTACGCAATGGTTTTAAGAATATGAGTTGTTTTATCGGTCATAATTAATATTAACTATTTGGTTAAATTTAAAACTAACTCTTTCATAGCAGGAATTAACCCATCAATATCTCCTGCGCCTATACTTAATAAAATTTCGGGTTGTAAACGGTTTAGTTCTGCTATTAAATCTTGTTTTTGTACAACTGCTTTATAGTTGCTTGTTACACTATTTATAAGCATTTCAGACGATACTCCCTCAATAGGTAATTCTCTTGCGGGATATATGGGTAATACTATACAATCGTCTAACAAACTTAAACTTTTACTAAACTCTACGGCAAAATCTCGGGTACGTGTAAACAAGTGCGGTTGAAACACTCCACTTAACCGTTTGGTTGGATATAGTTTTTTTACTGATGAAATAAATGCAGTAAGCTCAGCAGGATGATGCGCATAATCATCAATATAAATACAATGTGGTGTACGCACAATATATTCGAACCTGCGCTTAACACCACCAAACGATTGTAAGGCTTCTTTTATTATGCTTGTTTTTACATACGGCATTTGCATTGCTACTGCCGTTGCAGCTACTGCGTTTTCTACATTATGTAAGCCTGGCATACCAAATTTTATGTTGGTTATGGTTTCGTTAGGCGTTACAATATCAAATACATAAAAGCCATCAACTATAGTAATGTTAGTAGCGTGGTAATGTGCACTAACATTATTTAACGAGTAGGTAAGTTGCGTGGCTTTGGTAGTTGGTGTAAAATTAAGTTCGTGTTTAAATATAACCGTTTGGTTAATTTGTTGTGCAAACAATGCAAACGATTCTAACAAATAATCGTGCGTGCCGTATATATCTAAGTGGTCAGCATCAACCGATGTAATAGCAGCTACCTGCGGGTGTAGTGTAAGAAACGAACGATCGTACTCATCGGCCTCTACTACGCAAGGTGTTTGCGCAGTAATAATTTCGGGCAATAATAAATTACTATTGTAGTTAGCGGTAATGCCTCCCATAAAAGCAATGGTAGGCGTATGGCATTGCATAATATGCCCCAACATACTGCTAGTAGTAGTTTTGCCGTGTGTACCCGCAATAGCAAGGGTGGGTTGGTTGTTGGAAATATGCCCCAACACTTGCGCACGCTTGTATAAATTATAATTATGTGTTTGTAAATACACCAACTCCACGTGCGCCTTAGGCACGGCAGGTGTTAGCACTATTAGCGTATCGTTAATAGTATTTATGTGTTGTTGCATAAATGCAATACTCTCAGTATAATTAACAGCAATACCTTCCTGTACTAAGGCTTGCGTAAGTGGAGTCTCGGTTTTATCGTAACCAGCCACGGCATAGCCCAAACGCTTGTAATAGCGGGCTAAAGCGCTCATGCCTATGCCACCTATACCCAAAAAATAAATATGTTTTATGCTTGATAAATTCATTAGCCCAAATGCAAAAATGTGTATTGGCTAAATTGGTGGTAATAATGCGTGTAATAACAGTGGTTTAGGTATTTGTATTAACAACGTATTGTGTACATGCCTAACTAATTTAAACTCCCCACGCTTTTACAAGGACGGCGTTGTTTTGCTCAATAGTATGATGCTCCTGTACCCATTGTATAGCTTGAATGTTGGGCAATAACTTATTGGCTTGTACTTTGTGTATTGCACTTTGTATAACTGCTTGTAGGTTATTTACATTCCCATTGTGTATTGGGCAGTTATCAAACAAATTGTGCGTATAGGCATCATCAATATAACATACAACTTCGCAACCTAAAGCCAATGCCTCAACGGTTTTTAAACCATACCAACCTATTATTAATTGATCTATTACTATGTGCGCTCGGCTCATTTGCTGCAATAATTCGTAACGAGTTAGGGCATATTGGTTGGTATTGGTAATTTGCTTGCTGGGTGTTATTAGTTCTATTTGGTTAGCATTATTTATTAAAATAGCTTCTAACGCCTTGTGTATGTAATCGCTCCCTTTGGTACGGTGACTCGATGGCGAGTACAAAATTTTTATTTTTTCGGCACTTTTTTCTAGCTTTAAATTAACCTGCTCCATATCTAATAACACAGGTGCATAAATAGCTTCGGGAATTATATCCAACATATCGGGCGTGGATACAAGTATCATAGCTGCATACTTGCGAGCATCTTTTATTAATGCGTCTTGATAGGGCTCTGTGTAATTGGTATTTGTAGCTCCCGCTAAGTACTCCACAATATGCTCTCGTTTCCAATCTATGTACTTATCCGAACGTATATCAGCACCTGCAAAGTGCATTATTACTCGCTTTCCGAGCAATTGGTATATGCTTAATTCTAACTTACGCAACTTTCGAGTGAGTATGGTTTCACCAGCTATAAAATGAAACACATCATATACACATAAACTATATACAAAAAAACAAGCGCAGTATATGTATGTACGCAATGCGCTCCACTCGTATATTGGGCAGGTGTAAGTATAGCTTGTGGCGTAATGTGTAGGGGGCAATACTACTTTTGAAAACGTATCAGCCTTTAGTTTATTAGGCAACCGTGCAGCTATAAACTTGGCGTAATGCGCCATACGATAGTTGGTATCAACAGCAGCAAATAAAATACGTTGGGGTTTCATGTAGTTGTTGTAATCTATTTTTCAAAGGTAATTAAAAGCGACTATAAAAATAAGCGTTAATTTATTTTTTATTGTTATATCTATTCAAAAAAACAATAAGGTGTGTTGCAATTAACTTGCAACCCACCTTATTTTAGTATGCACCTAAGTACTAATGCGTAAAAATAACCCTATCCTTTTTGTAGTAAATTAGCCAACACCTCTTTACCAAAAAACACCCCTGTTATTTTGCTTGCCTCTGTTAGTACCAACTCCATAGTAGGATAATTTTTACCTAATAATACAAGGGCACTTTTCTCGGCTTCGGCTTTAGTTAAAGTACTATTGTGTTGTAACGCTTCTTTTATCACCTCTATTTTTAAACCTGTATCTTTTAGTTTACCTAAGGAATTTATAAGCCAACTCAAAGCCATAAAATTATTAGTTTCTAACACTACAAATTTTGTTTGCGTTTCCGATACTGGGAGTTTGTTGTAGGCAGAGTTCAGTATTTCAGGGGTTAAATAAGGGTTAAGGGCGGTTGCGTATTTTTTATTTTCTTGCAATGCTACCGCACCTTGCAGGGCTTGAGGATATATACTTAACCAACGTATTTTACGACGCAATTCATGCACATCAGCTTCTACATCATCAAACACAAAATTGGTCTTAGTTGCAAAAGCAGTAATTTTTTTTATTTCTTTTTTATAAAAACTAGTTATCGCGTTGGTTTCTTTAGTTTCGTTTAACCAATCCATTTGTGCCAATTGGTTATTAATTTTTAGTAGGCGTTTGCCTGTTAGCCAGCCTTGTTTTTTTAAAATTTTGTTAAGCTTATTTTCGCTATCTTTTATTTTTAGCACAAGGTATTGGTTTATGGCTACAGGTATTTTATTGTTGGCTACAAATTCTTTTTCAAACGCAGCATAATGGTCTATTGCGCCTAATCCATCTTCTATAGCTTTAAACTTAGCATTTAGTTTTTCAAACTTTTTTTTATTGTGTAGTTGGCTGTATAATTTTGCTAAACCCTCCAACATAAATATAGGTGTACGCAAATTGTTTAAAAACAGCCATTGTGCTGGATTTTTTTGCAATTTTGCTTGTGCAAACAGCACGTCTATTTTACTTAACTGTACGTCAAATCGTAATTTCCCTTGTTTCATTTTGTAGTTGTATTTAATACAATGTGTTAGCCTATAACTTTAGGCACTTTAAAATAATCACTATCTTTTTTAGGCGCATTAAGTAAGGCTTCTTTTTGTGTAAGCGTTTCAACGGCTACATCTGGGCGCAACACATCGTGTGCGTTGGTCATGTATATAAGTGGTGCTACGCCATCAGTATTTACCTCGTTTAGTTTATCTACAAAGGCTAGCATCTTGTTCATATCGTTTACAATGCCTTCTTTTTCTTGGTTGTTAAATTCTAATCGTGCTAAAAATGCTATTTCGTCAACGGTTTTGGTAGTTATGCTCATGTTAAATATATAATGTAAAATAGTTGTGTTACAAATGTAAGTTATTTTAGCTACTATATTGTCCTAAAAAGTGTGTAAAGTTGCTTTTTAACACATCACTTGTGAAACAAAATAGTACGTAAATTAAAATTACCTCAATGCGTCTTGCAAGTGTTCAATAGTAGTGGCGTTGCTAATAATTAGTATGTCTATTTGTGCATCAATGGTAACGTTATGCAGTATGCAATAGTTATGCAGGGCATCAACTAATTGTTTTTGTTTAGCACGTGTTATAATTTCGTTTACGTCGTTAATGCTACCACTACGTGTTTTTACTTCAACAAAAATTAAGGTGTTGTTTTTTTGTGCTACAATATCTATTTCGTACTTGCGGTAACGCCAGTTGGTGTGCAGTATAACATAGCCATTAGCAAGCAAATGCTGCTGTGCCAATAGTTCGCCCTGTTGCCCTGTAATGTTGTGTTGCGCCACGTTGGTAATTTAATTTTTAGGAGCGTCCAATTGTTCAAACTCACTATTGTTACTTACGTATTCGGGTACTATTTGTTTCATTTTAGTAACAATGTTTATGTTGTGTTGTGTAGGCACAAGCGCTATTAACTCGTTTATATTGGTTTTAACTTGCGCATACTCGTGTGTGCGTACTTTACCTATGAGTATGAGGCTGTGGTGCGTAGGTAGTGTGTTTTCGGCATTGTTTAATAGTTCTTCGTATAGCTTTTCGCCAGGGCGCAAGCCAGTGTATATTATTTGAATATCCTTGCCTAATTCTAAGCCCGAAAGTTGAATCATTTTTTTGGCAAGGTCTAAAATCTTTACGCTCTTGCCCATATCAAATACAAATATTTCGCCGCCTTTGCCCATAGTTGCCGCCTCTAACACCAACTGACAAGCTTCGGGTATAGTCATAAAAAAACGAGTAATGTCGGGGTGTGTAAGGGTAATAGGCCCACCGTTATCTATTTGTTTTTTAAAGCGAGGAATAACCGAACCGTTGCTCCCCAACACATTACCAAAACGTGTGGTTATAAATTGTGTGGGGGTAGTAGTGTTAAGTGCTTGTACATATATTTCGGCTATACGCTTGCTCGCACCCATAACGTTGGTAGGGTTTACAGCCTTATCGGTACTTATCATTACAAATTTTTGCACATTAAATTCTACCGCCAAATCGGCCATAATGCGTGTGCCGTGTACGTTGGTATATATGGCTTCGGCAGGATTATTTTCCATCATTGGCACATGCTTATATGCAGCCGCATGAAACACCACTTGTGGTTTAAACGTAGCATATACATTGCGCATACGTTCTATGTTGCGCACGTCGCCTATTACTATTTCTATATTACGCACGCCATTGTTTAGTTCTAACAATTCCATTTCTATATCATAGAGTGGGCTTTCGGCTACGTCCAACACTATTAATTTGGCTGGATTGTATTTTATAATTTGCCTAACCAAACCACTTCCTATAGAGCCTGCGGCACCACTTACCAATATGGTTTTGTGTTGTATTAATGCTCGTATTTGTGTTTCATCAAGCTGTATGGCATCTCTCCCAAGCAGGTCTTCAATACTTATTTTTTTTATTTGTTTAAAGCTCAATTCGCCATTAATCCATTTGGTGGCAGGTGGCACATTAAGCACCTTTACATTATTAGCAACGCAGGCTTCTATTATTTGTTGCTTGCGTGTATTGCTTATATTTTGGGGCGATATAATAAGAAAGCCCACATCATTAGTACTTAATATTTCGTGGAGTAATGCGCCGTTATACACCTTTACACCCTCAATAGTTTTACCTATTTTTTTACGATTATCATCAATAAAACCAATTACGTTGTATTTAGAACCCGCATCTCTATCCAGCACACGAGCCGCTATTAATGCGGCCTCGCCCGCGCCAAACACCATTATTCGGCTGCGTTCTTTGGTAGGATTTTTTAACTCAAAATACAGTACTTTGACCGCTATACGATAGGTAATTAAAAAAAATAAACTCCCCAAAAACTCCATAACAATAACCGAAAACGGAAACACAAACTTAGTTTGTAGTGCGTAGCTAGCAAAGTTTACCACACACAGCAATGCGCTACCCACAAGGGTTACAATAAATACACGCTGCCCATCGCGGGTGCTGGTATAACGTATAATGCCTGTATATATTTTGCTAAAATAAAAACAACTAATGCGTATAAGCAAAAATATAGGCGTGGCTACTTTTAGGTAATACGTAACTTCTTCGCTAGGTATATTAAAATTGAAGCGCAGTTGATACGCCAATAAAATAGAGAAAAAGCTAAAGAAAACATCTAAAAAAAATATTATCCAGCGAGGTGTAGGCTTTGTGCCAAAGAGTGTTGTTATCATTTAATTACAAATATAAAAAGATACACGGCACTAGTAAATGTTTTTTTTATTGGGCGAGTTATAATATAGTGGTTATATTCGCAGAGAGAGAGAGAGCTTACGTTTCAAAACATATAAACAAAAAATGAGTTTTTATAGTATATCAAATTCTACAGGAAAAGAAACTGGGAATTCATATCCACAACTTCACTGCATAACGCAAGCGTATGCACATTCATTATCAGCTTGGGGGTTTCCAAATTACGCACCTAAACTAAATTTTGAGTTTTATAAATCGGCTAAATTGACTGATGTATTATCC
>JBEBIC010000410.1:0-1719 GCA_040080595.1 Bacteroidia bacterium
GTCTGAAAACAAATGACATACTAATATCAATGACTGGTAATCCAGGAAGGGTTGCTAAAATACAAAATGAAAATTTACCTGCATTATTAAATCAGAGAGTTGGAAAATTTGAAATATTAAATAACGATATTATTTCAAAGGAATATTTCTATCACTATGTTAATTCTAAAGTTTTTGAAAATTCAGTAATTTCACTCGCTCATGGTTCTGCTCAACTAAATGTAAGTTCATTACAAATAGAAAGTGTTCAAATACCATTACCACCCTTAGATATACAGCAAAAAATAGTTGCAGAAATAGAGGCATTAGAAGCCAAAGAAAAAAAGGCTAAAGAGGAAGTGGAGCGGTTGAAAGAAAGTATTTATGTAATTTTAAATATATACCCAAAAGGTTCTATCTCTGAAATATGTAAGGTGTCCGATTTAAAAGAAAACCCTCAAAATAATTTAGAAAAAGAATATACTTACTTAGGTCTTGAGCATTTAGAAAGTGATACAGGTAAAATTTTTATGAATAAAGAATTTGGCGAAAAAATATTATCAACAAAAAATATTTTTGTTGAAGGTGATGTTCTTTATGGAAAATTAAGACCTTATTTAAATAAAGTTGCTGAACCATCCTTTTCAGGAATCTGCTCTACGGATATTTTAGTTTTAAAAACAAAAGTTCCTAAAATTTTAAAATATTTATTATTATCAAAAGACTTAGTAAGTCAAACATCTATTTTAATGAAAGGAATTAGTTTACCTCGAATTGGTAAGTCAGATTTTTTAAATCAAAAAATCCCACTACCACCACTTGCCGAACAGAAAAAAATAGTTGCCGAAATTGAAAAAATAGAAACGCAACTAAATGCACTTACACTAGCCATAAGCCAAGTAGCGGCCCAAAAAGAAGCTGTGCTAAATAATTATTTGTAACATATAAAACTCCTTCCTATTAAATGAAACACATTATAACCCTTGCACTCACTGCCATAAGCGCTGTAAGCCTTGCTACTACTATTAATTACACGGTGCATATACCACAACCGCACACCCATTATTTGGAAGTAGAAGCTGTAATTACCAATAATACAAGCCCTACACTTACTATGAAAATGCCTGTATGGGCGCCAGGTTCGTACCTTGTGCGTGAGTTTGCTCGCCACGTAGAAGCCGTAACTGCTACCATTAACGGCACAACAGTTATAGTTAAAAAAACAAACAAAAATACGTGGCAAGTGCCTACCAATGGGGCTAAAGAAATAAAATTTAGCTACAAGGTATATGCTAACGAATTAAGTGTGCGCACCTCGTGTGTAAATGCCGACCACGCCTACATTAACGGTACATCGGTATTTATGTTTATAGATAAGCAACAAAATATTCCGTACCAAGTAACCATTGATAAACCTACTAATTGGAACACCATAAGCACCGCATTGCCAATAAAATCGGGTACTACGTACCAAGCTACTAACTACGACCAATTGGTAGATTGCCCTATTGAAATTGGTAATCATACCACGTTTGATTTTACTGCAGCAGGTACTCAACACCGTGTGGCATTGTACGGTACAGGCAATTATAGTATAGATTCGCTTAAAAAAGATATGGCAAATATTACTACTGCTGCTACCAATGTAATAGGCGAAAACCCTAATAAAACCTACGATTTCATCATACATAATGTAACCATACCAAGTGGGGGACTAGAGCACATGGCAGCTACTACGCT
>JBEBIC010000411.1:0-1716 GCA_040080595.1 Bacteroidia bacterium
CTTATATAACGTTTATTTATTTACGCTTTGTGTTTACTCCCTGTTTCCCCTCCTTGGAGGGGCTAGGGGTGGGTCTTTTACTCCATTTACTCTACGTAGTAACTTAACACTTGAAACATCAACACCATTAATTAATCTTTGGAAACTAACAGAAACAGGCGTCTTTTACTTCGTTTATTATCCTTAACACTTGCAACACCACCAAGTTTTTATTCTTTCAAACCAACGACAAATTCTATTTTTTTTTAAAAAATTTATTGTGATTGCACATTCTTCAAGTAGCCTTTCGGATACGATTATTTTATTTTCGATATTTTTCGGACACTTATTATCTTCTTCCCATTTTTTCTTTAACCCAATCAGTGTTCTGCATGAAATTGGATAGTACCTTTGAAAATGTCTAAGTTCATATATTGCAGCAGCTTGACTATCTAAATAATTATTTACTCCTTCTGGATTAACAATATCCATCAGAATTTTATGATAATTTTCGAATTCAATCTTATTTAACTCTCTTTTCTTTGTATCTAAATATTGGTAAGCTGTCCAAAGAAAAGTTATAGTGCTTGATACAACAACACCAAGAAACGCTTTATGTGTTATTAAAAAATTTATTAATTCCGCCATTTATTTTTGCTTATTCAATATATGTTATCTTTATGCTATTGTTATTATGTATAACATCTAACTAGCCCCCCCTAATACCCTGCTTTTGCACCTCCGCCAATGTTTTCAATAGGGTGCCAAGTTGTTTTTACTTCTTGTGCATCTAATATCATGTATGGATTTTCGGCAGCGGCGGTTAGCCAGTTTATTTTATTCCATAGTACTACACGCTTTACGTTTAGCGAAGCGTTTTCTTGCATTAATTTTATGTGCTTAGCGTTGGTATTGCAGTATATAATGGCGTTTACGTCCATGTGGCTACTCATGTGGCTTATAAGTTCTTCGGCTTTGCCAGTAAGTATGTTTACTACGCCTGCGGGTACATCGCTTGTGTTTATAACCTCTGCAAGGGTTACTGCGCATAGTGGTTTAGTTTCGCTAGCTAATACTACTACTGTGTTACCACCTGTAATAATAGGTGCTATGGCACTCACTAATCCTAGTAACGATGTATTTTCATCGGCCACTATGCTTACTACACCTGTAGGTTCGCATACGCTAAAGTTAAAATGGCTAGATGCCACAGGGTTTACAGTACTAAATAATTGTTGGTATTTGTCAGCCCAGCCTGCGTAATACACTAGGCGGTCTATAGCGGTGTTTACCTCTGTGGTAGCATCTTTGGGCGTACTGCCTTGTAGTTGCAATTCTTGTTCAAACTGTGCACGGCGTCCCTCTAGCATTTCGGCTATGCGGTACAGTATTTGGCTACGGTTAAAGTGTGCACGCATGCCCCAGCCTGCTTGTGCGCCACGTGCTGCTGTTACTGCATTTCTAAAATCTTTGCGTGAGCTAAGGCACATATTGGCAAGTATAACGCCGTCCTTGTTTAGCAATGGATAAAAGCGTCCGCTTTCGGTACGTGGAAAAGCACCACCAATAAATATTTTGTAGGTTTTAAGTATTTCTAATCTGCTCATTTTTTATGTATGTTTTATTTTTTTAATTTATTACTTTTTGTATTTTCCTTCAATGGATTTTTTATTCACGCCACGGTGGCTGAGCGGAGCCGAAGCCCTAGTCGTATATGGGCTTCGACTACGCTCAGCC
>JBEBIC010000129.1:0-7980 GCA_040080595.1 Bacteroidia bacterium
GCAAGTGCTAAATCAAGTTGTAAATATGGTAAACTTAGCAATTGAAAAACATGGGAGTTTTGATGAAATAAGAGTTGAACTAGCACGTGAATTAAGAAATAGCGCTAAAACACGTAAAAAGATAACAAAACAAAATGAAGTTGGTAAAAAGGAAAATGATAGAGTAAGAACGTTGTTACAGAAAGAATACAATTTTAAAATTGTAAATGGTAGAGATACACAGCGTTATAAACTATGGAACGAAACAGATAAACAGTGCTTGTATTGCAGTAATCCAATTACCACTACCGATTTTATAAATGGAAACGGAGAGATAGAACATATTCTACCAAAATCACGCTCATTTAGTAATAATGCTAATAATTTTATATTAGCACATAGAAAATGTAATAGTGGTGCAGATGGTAAAAACCAAATGACTGCTTATGATTTTATGGAAACAAAAGGAGTGTTAGTTTTTGAGCAATATATTAAAAAAGTAAATGACTTTTACAAAGACGGAAAGGGGTCTATCTCAAAATCTAAGTTTGAAAATTTACTCTGTAAAGGAGAAGATATTCCATCAGACTTTGTTGAACGTATGAAAAAAGATACTCAATACATTTCAAAAGAAGCCGTAAAAATGCTTAAAACAGTATGTGAAAACACATACACAACCACAGGACAAGTTACTGATTTTTTGCGTGAGAAATGGGAGTTAAAAAAAGTCTTACAAGAAATAAATTTTGACAAATATAAAGCAATAGGGCAAACTGAAACTAAAGAGTACAAAGATAAAATAGGCGAAATAAAATCGTACGAAACTATTAAAGATTGGAGTAAAAGAGATGACCACAGACACCACGCTGTAGATGCTTTAATATGTGCATTAACAGACCAGAAAATTATTTATAAACTAAATAATTTAAACAAAATTTATCAGTATCAAAAGGACGCATTGAGTAGCGAAGAGATTGAAGAAATAAAAAAAACATACGATTTTGAAAAATTAGATTTAAAATCGTTTGCCGATTTAGTTGATGATTATTATGACGCTCCCATTAAAAACTTTAAAACTGAAACCAAAAAGCACTTGGGAAATATTTTTGTATCTATTAAAAAATCATCTAAAGTTTTAAGCAAGAATATTAATGAGCCTAAAAAAATTGAGCCTCAAGAAACATGGACTCCACGTGGCAGGATACATGAGGCTACAGTTATGGGTAGGGTAAAACGTATAGCTGAAAATAAAATAAAATTAGACTCGAAATTTAAAAGCATTGATAACGTTGTTGATTTAAAACTAAAAGAAGTCATAAATACACACATTACGCAATTTAACTATAATTTAGAATTAGCATTTAATGCTAAAACATTAAAAAACAATCCTATTATTTATAAAAATAAAGAAGTTAGTGAAGTTTTAGTATATGAGGATATATGTACTAAACGAGTTAAACTAACTTCAAGTTTTACGAATGCACAATTAGAAAAAATTATAGACAAAGGGCAACAAACAATAATAAAAAATTATATTAATGCCCATGGAGGTAACGTTAAATTAGCATTTTTAAATATGGTTGAAAATCCTATTTGGCTAAACAAAGAAAAGGGGATTAAAATAAAATCTGTTACGGTAACTGACAATAATAAAGTAGAAACTGTAAGAGATGGATTTGCCAAAACAGGGAGTAACCATCATGCTTTAATTTATAAAAATGGAGAAACAAACAAGTATGTAGATAAGGTAGTGTCTTTTTGGGAAGCGGTATCAATAGGCAATTTAAACATACAACAAACGGGTAAGCCATATCCTATTATAAATAAAAACAATGTGGTAGAGCTAGGTGTATTTCAATTTTCAATGCAAATAAACGATTTGTTTGTATTTGATTTAAAACATTCTTTAAACCCAGCTAACGAGGAAATTAATTATTTAGACCCTATGAATAGAAAATTAATTAGTACAAAATTATTTAGAGTTCAAAAAATGAGTAAATCAAATAAGGGACGTTTTTTAATTGATTTTAGACATCATTTGGAAACAACAGTAAATAGAAATGATGCTGAATTAAAAAACATAACTTGGTTAACAATATCAAAAAATGATGACTTATCAAGGATTACAAAAATTAGAATAAATCATTTAGGAGATATAATAGGTATTGGAGAATAATTTAAAACACATATACAACCATGATAAAACGTACCCTCTATTTTGGAAATCCAGCTTACCTACACCTTAGCAATGCACAGTTGATTATAGACTTACCCGCCACCGCTACTGAGGCTAAGCGAGAGGTAACTGTACCCATAGAGGATATAGGCATAGTAGTATTGGATAGCCCACAACTTACCATAAGTAGTGGGCTACTACAAGCCTTGCAAGGCAATAACGTAGCCGTAATAAGTTGCGATGCTAGGCACATGCCCCAAAGTTTGTTACTACCATTGGAGGGCAACACCATACAGCAAGAACGCTACGATGCGCAATTAGCCGCTACTGAGCCACTAAAAAAACAACTGTGGCAACAAACCATTACACAAAAAATACGCAACCAAGCCGCACAGTTGCAACAGCAAGGCATAGCAGGTAACTACTTGCACACATTAGCCCGCAATGTAAAAAGTGGCGATGCTGATAATGCCGAAGCCACTGCCGCTGTGCACTACTGGGGAGCATTGTTTAACCACATACCCAACTTTACACGTGGGCGCGAGGGAATACCGCCCAACAATTATTTAAACTATGGTTACGCTATACTGCGTGCTACCGTGGCACGTAGCATAGTGGCAGCAGGTTTGTTGCCTACGTTGGGTATATTTCATAAAAACAGATACAATGCCTATTGCCTTGCCGATGATATAATGGAACCCTATAGGCCGTATGTAGATGGTGTAGTGTGCGCCATGATACAAGAATTGGGCTTGGTAGAAGTACTTACTAAAGAATACAAAGCAGTATTACTAAAACTACCTGCTATGGACGTAGTAATAGATGGCGAAAAAAGCCCGCTAATGCTTGCCACACAGCGTACTGCGGTAAGCCTTGTAAAATGCTACGAAGGCAGTCAGCGTAAATTATTGTACCCTGAACTATGATAGCTACTGACAGACTAAACGCCTACCGTATAATGTGGACACTTGTAATGTATGACCTACCTACCGAAACAAAAAAAGAACGCAAGGCGGCAGCGCAGTTTCGTAAGGGATTGTTGAATGATGGTTTTAGTATGTTTCAGTTTAGTATGTATGTTCGCCACAGTGCCAGTAGCGAAAATGCACACGTGCATAAGCGACGTGCCAAGCAACTACTGCCCGAACATGGCAAAGTAGGCATATTGCAAATAACTGATAAACAGTTTGGCGAAATGGAAATATTTTATGGTCAAAAACAAACTACTGCACCTGATACACCACAGCAATTAGAATTGTTTTAGGTATAAATTACAAACAAAAAAACCAACTTATTAGGTTGGTTTTTGTACTGATAAAGCTCGTTTTTCTTTGCGTTGAAAACAACTGTAACTCTTTAGTACCAATGGTTACAAAAGAACCTGTTGTTTATCAATAAGCCAAAGATACAATTTGAAAGCTATTCACAACATACTCCTTTTAATCAAGTCTAAAGCCATTGTTGTTTATCAATAAGCCAAAGATACAATTTGAAAGCTATTCACAACTCTACTGTTCGACTGATGCTATCTATTCTGTTGTTTATCAATAAGCCAAAGATACAATTTGAAAGCTATTCACAACAATGCTTGCCGACCACGCAATAGAGATAAAGTTGTTTATCAATAAGCCAAAGATACAATTTGAAAGCTATTCACAACGAACTCTAGGACAGGCCTTTTGTATTTACAGTTGTTTATCAATAAGCCAAAGATACAATTTGAAAGCTATTCACAACGTAGTTATCTACAGCGGATTTTATGCGTGGGTTGTTTATCAATAAGCCAAAGATACAATTTGAAAGCTATTCACAACTACATGAAAATGCTACTGGGACATTCCCTGGTTGTTTATCAATAAGCCAAAGATACAATTTGAAAGCTATTCACAACTTACAACCGCCGATTTTGATTTAAAACAAAGTTGTTTATCAATAAGCCAAAGATACAATTTGAAAGCTATTCACAACACGGTAACGGCACTATAACAATGAGAGAGGTTGTTTATCAATAAGCCAAAGATACAATTTGAAAGCTATTCACAACAACGTTCATTTTGTCGATACCGATTTTAACGTTGTTTATCAATAAGCCAAAGATACAATTTGAAAGCTATTCACAACAATGCCTCCCCACCACGCAATAGAGATAAAGTTGTTTATCAATAAGCCAAAGATACAATTTGAAAGCTATTCACAACTTAATGAAGTTCCTACGTGTAAAGTTGATGTTGTTTATCAATAAGCCAAAGATACAATTTGAAAGCTATTCACAACGAAATGGTTCTCCCTCTGCAACTGCTTTTTGTTGTTTATCAATAAGCCAAAGATACAATTTGAAAGCTATTCACAACAATAACATACTTGTTAAACAAAAATAAGCTGTTGTTTATCAATAAGCCAAAGATACAATTTGAAAGCTATTCACAACTACGTGAAAATGCTACTGGGACATTCCCTGGTTGTTTATCAATAAGCCAAAGATACAATTTGAAAGCTATTCACAACAATGCTTCACTACCACGCAATAGAGATAAAGTTGTTTATCAATAAGCCAAAGATACAATTTGAAAGCTATTCACAACCTACTTTCAGTTATTTTATTTTCACTTTCTGTTGTTTATCAATAAGCCAAAGATACAATTTGAAAGCTATTCACAACAGCATCAAAGGCAATATTTTACTTGCTTAAGTTGTTTATCAATAAGCCAAAGATACAATTTGAAAGCTATTCACAACCAAACTGATGGTAGAAAATTATATTATAAAGTTGTTTATCAATAAGCCAAAGATACAATTTGAAAGCTATTCACAACTTGGCATAGCATCTTCATTTACAGCTCCTTGTTGTTTATCAATAAGCCAAAGATACAATTTGAAAGCTATTCACAACTTAAATGTACAGCAGTACAACGAAGATGCAGTTGTTTATCAATAAGCCAAAGATACAATTTGAAAGCTATTCACAACCGCCTCCTGCGCAACATGCCGCAATTATTTGTTGTTTATCAATAAGCCAAAGATACAATTTGAAAGCTATTCACAACTAATCCTTTTTGTACAGTTATATTTTTTGGTTGTTTATCAATAAGCCAAAGATACAATTTGAAAGCTATTCACAACCCCCTGCACAAAACCCAATTATAAAACCTAGTTGTTTATCAATAAGCCAAATATACAATTTGAAAGCTATTCACAACCCCAGCAATGGCCCTCCAAAAGAAACTCAAGTTGTTTATCAATAAGCCAAAGATACAATTTGAAAGCTATTCACAACCATTGCAAAGATAGTATTTCGCACACATTAGTTGTTTATCAATAAGCCAAAGATACAATTTGAAAGCTATTCACAACTGCAATGATATAATTGTTGATTGGGTAAAGTTGTTTATCAATAAGCCAAAGATACAATTTGAAAGCTATTCACAACTAACGCAACTCATGAAGGGTTTTGGTTGCTGTTGTTTATCAATAAGCCAAAGATACAATTTGAAAGCTATTCACAACATATGATACAAAGCGGAAGCGAGCCATTACGTTGTTTATCAATAAGCCAAAGATACAATTTGAAAGCTATTCACAACCAAAATGATTATTTTAGAAAAGTTTTTTTTGTTGTTTATCAATAAGCCAAAGATACAATTTGAAAGCTATTCACAACAAAATTAGAGCAAGCCAAGCGAATACTATTGTTGTTTATCAATAAGCCAAAGATACAATTTGAAAGCTATTCACAACTACATACTACATAGATTTGCATTACAGTCGGTTAGTAGCTGCGTTATAGGTAGTAGTGTTTATAGTTAGTGTGTTTAATTTGTTGTAAATATACTTTTTTACATAAAAATAAGCAAGGTGTATTACTCCTATGTAGTTAAAAGATAATTGTAGCTTAGCAACATAATAATTAGGACTAATTTAAAAAAAAATAATAGTATGAACAAAACATTTTTTCGATATTTACTAGTAACACTATTGTTAAACTTAATATTTTGTTTGCTGGGGTATAGTGCAATTTATAAAGCTCCTATGCCAAAATGGGTAACTCCCACTAATTACATTACTCATAAAAGTGCACTTACTAATGCTAAAGATGGTTACGGATATTTACTTGTAGATTATCAACACAATGTTGAAACCAAAACACTTTATACGCATATAGCAATAAAGGTTATTAATTTCCAGGGTATTCAAAATGCCTCTCAAATATCAATTGGATACAGTCCATTATATCAAAAAATAGTTTTTCATGACATCTCAATAAATAGAAATGGTAAAATTATTTCTTGTTTAAATTTAAGTAAAATAAAATCGATACAACGAGAAGAGGATTTAGAAAGGCACATGTACAACTCTAGCGAAACTGCATTTTTAGCATTAGAAAATGTTCAAAAAGGAGATGTTATAGAATATAGCTACTCCAAAGTTGGCGATAATCCTTTGTTTAAGAACAATTATGCTGATGTGTTTGATTTGGAATACTCTGTGCCAATAGGTTGTTTAGCTATTAAAATAAATGCAAATAAAAACAGAAAATTAAATTTTAAATATTACACAAATACAATAAATCCAACAATTACAAGTGTAGGGGAGGAGGTTAGTTACACATGGTTATTTAATAACCTACAAGCTAAAGTGTTTGAAGATGATTTGCCTAGTTGGTACAAAACCTATAATGGAATAGAGGTTACTGATTTTACTAATTGGAAATCGGTAAGAGAGTGGGCCGAAAATATTTATAAAGAGGCAACTAACGAACCATTTAAAGATAAAGAGGTATTAAACAAAATAAATTCGAACGCTAAAAATACATCTGAAAAAATTTTGCAAGCAGTACATATTGTGCAAGACGAAGTGCGCTATTTTGGATTTGAAAGTGGTATAAATGGAATAAAACCACATAGCCCTAATGCGGTATATAACCAACGTTTTGGCGACTGTAAAGATAAAAGTGTATTGCTATGCGCTATACTAAAAGCGATTGGTGTTGAGGCTTACGTAACTTTAATACACAGTAACGCAGGTTTTGATTTACCTAATAGACTACCAAGTCCTTACCAATTTAATCATGCAATAGTTGCTTACAAATTAGAGGGAGCACTATCATTTATTGATCCTACAATGAACTTACAAGGTGGAGATTTAAACGATTTATATGTTCCTAATTATCATTATGGATTAGTGCTTAATGGAAAAGGCGAAGCGCTAACAGCAATGAGATACCGCAATACAGGTAAAAAAAGCATAGAGTACCATTACTACGTGCAAGATTTTTTAAAACCGACTATTTTAAAAGTAAAAACTATTTATACAGGATCTGATGCTGATGAGATGAGATATACGATGAGTGTAAATAATTATGAAGAAACTAAACAAAGCTATATAGATTTTTACGCGCGACTTTATCCCGAAATAGAAGTAAAAGATTCTATTCGCTTTAAAGAAATAAATATAAATGAAATAGAAGTAACCGAAAGCTATACAGTGCCAAATCTCTGGAAAAAAACAGAAGCCGATTCTAATACAGTAACTGCCGAGTTTATGCCTTTTTTAGTAGCTGATGCGTTATCATTGCCTGCTACCAAAACTCGTAAGAAACCTATGTATCTTAAGTATCCTGTAAATGTAACCGAAAATGTATATATACATGTACCTAAAAAATGGGAAATTGAAATTACTGATGATGAAATTAAAACAGACTATTTAGACTATTCGGCAAAATACAGAAGTGTAGATGGAGGGAAAACAATAGCAATATATTATTCGCTTACGACCTTAGTCGATTCTATTTCTGTAGCACAAACAAACGATGCGTTAAAAAACATTAA
>JBEBIC010000130.1:0-7919 GCA_040080595.1 Bacteroidia bacterium
TATATGGGCTTCGACTCCGCTCAGCCACCAAAGCGTGAATGTTTTAAGGGAATGAATTTGGACTACTTAAAAATTACAATTGGAATAACACCGTGTTTTATTTTGCTTGTTTGGGTTTGCCTGCTATAAACTCTTTTAAATAATAAGGTTCAAAATACGCTATGTTTTCAAACTCTTGCGCTGCATATTTTGCTAATGCCAAGGGCAACATATTGCTTGCGTGTGTTGTTATATTTGGTAAAAAATGTGCGTTTTTATTTTCTGCTAATAGTTCTTCGCATTTAGTAGCACCATCGCCACAGTAGTAAAATGGGGCATTACCAAACAAATTGTATGTGCTGGGTTCTACTATTTGTGCTGATGTTTCTTTAACTATACTACCTGTTTCATCAAGTATTAAATCATACACTTCCATACGGCGTGCATCTATCATAGCACATACATAGTGTGGCGAATTTGATAATGTTGCACTTGCATTTTGCGCCATAGCGTGCAATGTATTTATGGCAATAAGTGGTTTTTGTAGTGCATAACATATTCCTTTAGCGGTTGATGTACCTATACGCAAGCCTGTGTACGAACCTGGGCCTTTACTTATTACTACTGCATCAACATCTTGTAAAGTGCAATTAGCTAAAGCGCAACACGTTTGTATAAATGTAGTAAGTAGCTCGGCATGTTTGAAATCGCCCTCGTGTTCTTGCTCGCTTATAATTTCATTATCACGAGCAATAGCTACCGAACAAAGGGTTGTAGTGGTATCAATAAGTACTAATAAAGGCATTATTTATCTTTATTCATAGTGTTGTACAACTCCTCTTTAGTTACTAATTTTACTTTAGTGCCTTGCTTTAAATCCTTACTAATAGCGGAGTATGGGCCACTTACAATTTTTTCGTTAGCAGCAACACCAGTTAGCACTTCTATATAATCATTGTCCTGAATGCCTACTGCAACTTTACGCAACACAACACTATCGCCCATAGCAACAAACAAATAGGTTTGTAATGTGTTTTTAGTATCATCATCTGCTTGTTTTTTTGCGGTAATGGTGGTGTCTTCACGAGTAGTTATGCTTTGCAATGGCACACTTATTACATTGTTTACTTTGTTGGTATTAATATCAACGCTAGCACTCATACTTGGTCTAAATGGAGAGTAATCGGCAGGTTTACCTTGTACTAAGTTTTTATAACTTTCGGCAAGTATGCGTATTTTTACCGAGTAGTTTGTAACAGCGTCGGCGCTTACTGCCACGCTGTTTGCAGCGTTTGCTATTTGTGTAACTACACCTCTAAATTTTTGGTTAGGGTAAGCATCTATCTCTATAGTTGTACTGTCGTTTACGTTTATTTTTACAATATCATTTTCGTTAATATCAGCTTGTACTTCCATAAGCGAAAGGTTAGCTATGCGCATAATTTCGGTACCTGCCATTTGCGATGTACCTACTACACGCTCTCCTTTTTTAACCGACAACTTAGATACCGTGCCACTTACAGGTGCATATATAAGTGTGCGTTTTAAATTATCGTTTGCTTCTTTTAATGTAGCTTTTGATGAATTAATAGTGTAGCGAGAATTGTTTACCATAGCGGTAAGTGCTGCTAAATCAGCCTTTGAAGCCTCGTGTTGTGCTTTAGCATTATCAAATTCGGCAGGCGAAAGTACACCTTGGTCAAATAGTTTTTGGTTACGGGTATAACTTGCTTTTGTGTTTTCGAACTGTGCATTGGCTTGGTCCAAACGTGCTTGCGAACTTTGTAAACTTGCCGTAGATGCACCTACACTGGCATCAGCACGGCTTACGGTAGTTTCGTATAAATCGGGTTTTATTTTAAAAAGCAAATCGCCACTGTGTACATACTGCCCTTCTTTTACATACAATTCTATAATCTCGCCCGATACATCGGGGCTTATTTTTACTTCTGTTTCGGGTTGTATTTTTCCGCTTGCCGATACTAATTCGGTAATAGAACGTTGGCTTGCAGTTTCGGTAGTAACTTCAGTTAGTTTTTCTTTTCCAAACCAACCCTTATATTTAACTACTCCTGCAAGTACTGCTATTGTTGCTATTGCGCCTATTATGTATTTTGTTTTTGTGGTCATTTGTTTTTTGTTGTATTATGTATGTTGTACTTTGTAAGGCTTGATTGGGTGGTAATGTATATTATAAAACTATTTTATTTATCAGTATTGATTAGTGCATTCGTGGCAATTATAAGGTGGGGAAACAATATTATAAGTGCAAATTTACATTTTAAGTTTTTGTACGGTTAATTATTTTTTAGCTTATTTAGGTTCTATGTCAATGATGCTAAATTTTTCGTCGTTTTGTTCTTGGTAAATTATTTGTACTGTTTTAGGGTATTCCCATTTAATTTTTTTCAAGTGTTCTATGAATTCATATAAAGGAAAGTGATTAAATGCGCCAATATATATTCCTGCCTCTAAAAATTTAGTTCCGCCATACCAACGTGTCCCTATAGCATTGTTTTTATTATAGTCTACTGATATTAAATTCATTTGTAAACCACGATATTCAAATGAATTTACCTGTTGCATTTTTTCAATTTCATTTTCTAAAGTAGAAATTGTAAGAATTAAGTTAGTTACATTACTCATAGTTGAATAGGGGTGTTATTATAAAATGGGCTTTAAAATTTAACCCCTTACTTAAACTCGTAAGAAACCTGCACTTGCTTTAAATACGTTTCGCTTAGTTTTATGGGTTTATTGGTTTCTGTGCCATAATATAAGTTAGCAGCAGCACCTACCAAAGGTTTTACGGTAGTAGAAAAATCGTTTACCTCATATACTCTGTCTGTTTTAAGGTGTAGGTATTTTTCTATAAACACAATATTTTTCTTAGCATCATCAATGGCTAATTTTAGTAACTCTGGGTCATTTTCTATTTTAGAAAAATCAACAGGCGATTTGTCGCTATTGAGTTTTAACGAGCTTACATTTTTGTTGTTGGATAAATAGTCCAACACTTCTTTTACATTATTTTCGCCTTTTACAGCATAACTTAATTGTGCATAAAACTCTTCGTTTTCGCTTTTGTTTTCTTTTTTATTTATTTCGTCAGTACTTACTCCTTTGGTTACTAAATAATTTTCTAGTTCTTTTTTAAGTTTTGTAAACGCAATTTTCCCTTCGCCTTCGTATTCGGTTAATGATAGTGTTAAATCAAAAGTGGCTTCAGGTTTTTTAAATTCTTTTTCGCCCATACCTTTTACGGTAATAAATTTAGGGTACATGTTTGGCGTAGAAGACACTAATACGTAGTCGAGCGATAGGCGATAGGTTAGTTTTATTGTTTTTATTTTGTTGGCGCTATACTCTTCGTTATCATAATCGTAGTAGGCATTTTCTTGTGCTATTTTATCTGCCCCCACATAATTAATAGTTACGTTTTGTAAACCATCTATTTTTTCGTTTATATTTTTTGCTATTAGCTCTGCTTTGTTTTTTCCGTTTAGTATAGCACCGTTTATTAGTTGGTCGGTATATTTTTCAATAGCTGCATTACTTATGGTTTGATTGCCCATAATAATATCTCTCACAAACTGGTGCGAGCGTAAGTAAGGCGACACCACATTATATTCAGCAGGCGAAAGTGCAGTAAACACAAAGGTTTTACTCGTAGCGTTACACGTAGCAAAGCCTGCGTCTAACATAGTTAGCTTAGTTAATGCTATATTTTTATTAGTAAATGTTTGACGGAGTTGCGCTTCTATTTTTTCTATAGGTAATTTTACTCTATTATCATCTTCATTGCGAATAGTATAGGTAAGCGTTATTTCGTCGGCTTCTATATTTATTTCGTTAGTCCCCTCTACTTTTATTAAGCGAGGATATACTTGACTTACTGCCACAGAGGCGTTTATTGCTACTAAAAATAGTGCTAGTGCTGTTTGTTTCATTTTCAAAAAAAATTAAAATTGTTGGGTTAAATGCGCTATACTTTTTTTAAACTTTTTAGCAATTTACTTGCATATATAAAATCGTATAACTCTTTATTAGTTGTGTCTAACACTTGGTGGTTATGCCCTTGCCACCACACTTGCCCTTGATATAGGTAAGTAATGTTGTCGCCAATTTCTATTACGGAATTCATGTCGTGGGTTATAACTACGGTAGTCATTTTAAACTCTTCGGTAACGCTACGTATTAACTCATCTATTACTGTTGAGGTATGTGGGTCTAATCCTGAATTGGGTTCATCACAAAACAAATACTTAGGGTTTACAGCTATTGCACGGGCTATGGCTACACGTTTTTTCATACCGCCACTTATTTCCGACGGATATAGTTTGTTGGCATTTACCAAATTAACTTTATCCAAACAAAAATTAACACGGTCTTTTATTTCGTTAGGAGTCATGGTACTAAACATTTCGAGCGGAAAGCGTATGTTTTCTTCTACCGTTTGCGAATCAAACAATGCTGAACCTTGAAACAACATTCCAAATTCTCGGCTAAATGTTTTGCGTTGTTTTATATTTAATTCCGAAAAATTAGTATCGCCATAATACACAGCGCCATTATCGGGTTCTAGCAAGCCTACCATACATTTTAGCATTACCGATTTACCACCGCCACTGCCACCTATTATAAGGTTGCATTTGCCTGCTTCGAGGGTTATGTTTATGTTTTGGAGTACTTGTTTTGTACCAAACGATTTGTTTATGTTACGTAGTTCAATCATTGGTTTACACTAATAATAATTGTGTTAATATATAATTGAACACCAAAATAAGCACGCTAGTATATACCACTGCTTTGGTTGATGACTGTGCTACCTCAATAGCACCACCGCTGGTATAATAGCCATAGAACGCTGAAACCGACGATATTAAAAATGCAAACACAAATGATTTTATTAAAGCGTAATACACGTTAAATACCCTAAAATCGGTAGTTATACCATATATGTATTCGTACGAACTTACTGCGCCCGATAGCACACCAAATATCCAACCGCCTAATATTGCAAGGAACATACTTATGGTTATTAAAAATGGAAACATAAAGGCACAGGCTAATATTTTGGGCAAAGTCATGTATGCTGCGGAGTTTACGCCCATTATTTCTAATGCGTCCAATTGCTCGCTTACACGCATTGTACCCATTTCCGACGCTATGCTCGAGCCTACTTTTCCTGCTAATATTAAGCTAATAATAGTGGGCGAAAGTTCCAGTATAATAGTATCTCGGGAGGCTACACCCACTGCGTATAGCGGTATCCATGGGCTCTCAAACCCAAAGGCCGATTGTAAGGTAATAACCGCTCCCATAAATATAGATATGAACGCCACTATGCCCAACGAGCCTAATGCCAACGAATCTACCTCTATAAAAAACTGGCGTTGATACATACCCCACTTTTCGGGCTTGCTAAATACACGCTTCATAAATATGCCGTATTTACCAATGTTGTACAAGTAAGTGCTAAGCGTACTCATACTGCTTATTTGCTATCTTTTTTACCACCAAACACCGAAAAATGTACGTAACGGCTTGGGTGTTCTTTCATATCAATAAATAGTTTGTCCAAATCTTTGGCAGACGCATCTAAGTGGTTGTATAGGCTGTCGTCCTTTAGTAGCTTGCCTATTGTGCCTTTGCCTGAGTTTATTTGGTTTAATGTTTTGGTTAATTCCGCTAATGATTTATCTGCGTTAGCAATGGTTGATTTTAAATTGCTCTTAGCCAATGAGTCCGTCATTAAAGCTGCATTTTTCATTATAGCCGTAAGGTTATCTTGATTGTTGCGTAGGTTTAATGTAATAGATTCTGCGTTAGCAAATATGTGGTCTAAGCGTGTTTTTTCTGATGCTAATAAATCGTTTACACTACTTGTAGTTTTGCTTAGGTTAGCTAATATTTGTTGCAAACTTGCGCTACCACCGCCACTTAGCACTTTGTTAAGTTGTTGTAATGTAGAGTCTATGCTTTGTATTAAGTTCTCTGCTTTTTGTTTAGTAGGTATTAATTCTTTTGATAATTTATCTACCATTCCATCTTCAGTACCTGTTACCAAAGTATCGCCGTCTTGCAAATACGTGGCAGATGTACCAGGCATAATGCGTATTCCTTTTGCGCCCAATAAATCTAACGATGCCACCAAAGCCTTGGAATCATTAGGTATTTTAAACTCAGTATTGGTAAGTACAAACTTTACAATTACTCTCCCTGAATTATCATCGGCAAAATTTATACGTTGTATCTTACCTACACGCATACCGTTTATAAGTATTGGGTTGCTTTCTAATAGTCCGTTTGCATCTGGGTATATAGCGTAATACTCATCGCTGGTGCTAAACATATCGTAGCCTTTTAAATAATTTAAGCCGTATATTCCTAATGCTATGGTGCATACTATAAGTACGCCTGTTTTTAATTCTTTGCTAAAATTCACAATATGATAAGGTAAAATGTTTTATGATTAATTTTTGAGCGAATTTAACATATTTTTCGCTTCGCTCACTGATATTTTGGTTTTACCTTTATATGCTGTAATAAATGCGTCTTTAAAACCTTCGTTTTTAACACTATCTAGGTTTTTTAAGGCTTCATCAAGCGTTGATGCACGTGTAGTGGTGTATCTAAAAAATCCATCGCTAAAATTTTCTTCCACGGTTTTATTTCCTTTAAATGCAGGAGAGTTCAATGGTATTTTTTTATCAGCACTTACCAATTGTATTTTAAATAATATAGCGTCCGTACTTATCGTTCCATTTTTAGGATTGGTGTACAACTTAGGTTTGGCGGTATCTTTAGGGGTTACTACCACTATGTTAGGCTTTATTATTTTAATTGGTTTAATAGTATCTACTGGAGTTTTTACTACTACATCATCTTCCTCTTTACCTGTAAGTATTGGCTTTTCGTTGCGTTCGGCTTCAGTTAATGTTTTGCCTTCTAGTTCATATTTATACTCACGTATGGCTTTAAATATACTAAATGCCATTTTTTGTTGCCCACGTGTACTTGCCAAAAACTTTTCTTCTTCGGCATTGGTTAAGTAGCCAGTTTCAATAAGTACGGCGGGCATAGCCGTTTTCCACAATACTAAAAAACCTGCTTGTATTACATCTCTATCGTTACGTCCCATGCTTTTAGTTTGGGTTTGTACTTTTGATGCAAAGTTTATACTGTTATCCAAATTTACGTTTTGGTGCATACTAAATATTATACTTGCCTCATCGCTTGAGGGGTCAAAGCCATCGTAATTTTTTTTGTAATCTTTCTCCAACAATATAGATTCATTTTCTCTACGGGCTACTTCCAAATTACCCTTGCTCTTGTGTAGCCCCATTACGTAAGTTTCTACGCCAAACTTGGTTTCGTTGCATCGGTCTTTTTTTGTTTTAGCATCACGCACACAGGCAGAATTGCAATGTATGCAAATAAATAAATCGGCTTTAATATCGTTGGCAATATTGGCACGTTCACCCAGTTCTATAAACTCATCGGTCTTGCGAGTGTATTTTACTTTTACATCGGGTAATTTTTGTTCTATTAATTTACCTACCATAAGCGATACGCTAAGTGCTACATCTTTTTCGTTGGCAAATTTACCGTGTGCTCCGTTATCTTTACCTCCATGCCCTGCATCTATCACTATTGTTTTAAGTGAATTTTGCGCCATTAGCATAGCAGGTAAGCATAGCAGTAGCGCTACGTGTATGTAATAATTAAGAGAGGTTATTAGTTTGGTTTTCATTTAGTTGCAAAAGTAATCATTTACAACTAAAAACTATGCCGAATATATGCAATGTTACTTGTGTGTATTTTGACTTTAGTTTGTATTAAGTACGTTATTTGCAATTATTAAAATAATGGTTGTAAATAGCATCAATACGTTTGGCAAAATCTATATCCAATTGTGTTACTACGCCCTTATCATG
>JBEBIC010000412.1:0-1687 GCA_040080595.1 Bacteroidia bacterium
CTTGTGTAACGGGACTTTTTTGTTAAAGTATTTTATGTGAAAATATTATTCGCTTAAATCAAATGTTTCCATAAATTTAGTAGTGTAATCTCCTTTTATAAACTGTGGGTCTTGCATTAAACGTAAGTGAAACGGTATAGTAGTTTTTACGCCTTCTATTACGTATTCGCTTAATGCACGGTGCATTTTGGCTATTGCTTCCTCACGGGTTTGTGCTACAGTTATTAGTTTTGCCACCATACTATCATAATTAGGAGGTATTACATAACCAGAGTATATGTGCGAATCTACACGAATACCGTGCCCTCCTGGTGTAAATAAGTTACCTATTTTCCCTGGACTTGGACGAAAATTATTAAATGGATCTTCGGCATTTATACGGCATTCAATAGCGTGCATTTGTGGGTAATAATTTTTACCACTTATTGGGTGTCCTGCTGCTACTAATATTTGCTCACGTACAAGGTCGTAGTTTATTACCTCTTCGGTTATAGGGTGTTCTACTTGTATGCGTGTATTCATTTCCATAAAATAGAAATTGCGGTATTTATCTACCAAAAATTCTACAGTACCTACCCCTTCGTATTTAACGGCCGATGCAGCTTTTACGGCAGCATCTCCCATACGTTCACGTAGCTCATCAGTCATAAACGGCGATGGGGTTTCCTCTACCAATTTTTGGTGGCGACGTTGCACTGAGCAATCTCTCTCGCTTAGGTGGCAGGCTTTACCAAACTGGTCGCCTACTATTTGTATTTCAATGTGGCGAGGTTCTTCTATGTATTTTTCCATATACATAGCACCGTTACCAAATGCGGCTTCGGCCTCTTTGGTTGCGCTTTCAAAATTGGGGAGCAATTCCTCTTCTTTCCATATAATGCGCATACCACGTCCGCCGCCACCTGCAGTAGCTTTTATTATTACAGGATAGCCCGTTTCTTTGGCTGTAATTTTTGCTTGTTCAATATCGGTAATTAAGCCATCGCTACCTGGTACTACTGGTACACCTGCAAGGCGCATAGTAAGTTTGGCGTTGCTTTTATCGCCCATGCCCTCAATCATTTCGGGCGAAGCACCTATAAACTTTATTTTATGCTCTTGGCATATACGACTAAACTTAGCATTTTCACTAAGGAAACCATAACCAGGGTGTATAGCATCAGCGTTAGTAATTTCGGCTGCGGATATTATACGCGAAATATTCAAGTACGAATCTTTACTTGCTGGTGGGCCTATACATACTGCTTCGTCAGCAAACTTTACGTGTAAGCTATCACGGTCGGCAGTAGAGTAAACGGCTACGGTTTTTATGCCCATTTCTTTGCAGGTGCGTATTATGCGCAATGCTATTTCGCCACGGTTGGCAATAAGTATTTTTTTAAACATAGGTTTATTAATTTTGAATAATTAATGAATTTGTTGCTTTGAAAATTGTAATAAAGAACACAATTGTGAACTATTTTAAATTTTCAAATAGATTAACATTCAAATATTTAATTAGGCTCAACTAAAAATAAAGGTTGGTCGTATTCTACAGGAGTAGCGTCATCAACCAATACTTTAACTATTTTACCGCTTATTTCGCTTTCTATTTCGTTAAATAATTTCATGGCTTCAATAATACATACTGCTTTGCCCACTTTAATTTCGTCGCCTATGTTTACAAACGATGGTTTGTCGGGCGATG
>JBEBIC010000413.1:0-1687 GCA_040080595.1 Bacteroidia bacterium
CTATTTGCTTACTACGAAGCCGCAAAAATAGTAAGCGGACAAGTATTAGAAATAGGTACTGGCGAGGGTTATGGCTTAGAAATAATTTCTAAAAAAGCCAACAGATTTGTTACCATTGACAAATTTGACCAACAAGTAAACAGCAAAGATTTTCCCAATGTGGAGTTTGTGAAAATGAACATACCACCACTTGTAGGCTTTGCCAACGATACATTTGATTACTGTATTTCTTTCCAAGTTATTGAACACATTGAAAACGATTTGGAATACCTTAAAGAAATACAACGTGTGCTAAAACCTGGTGGCAAGTTTATATGCACCACGCCCAACATCAAGCAATCGCTTACACGCAACCCTTGGCACGTGCGCGAATACACAGTACAAGAGTTAGAAACACTTGCCCTAAAAGCGTTTGCAAGCGTAGATAAACGAGGCGTGTTTGGTAATGCAACCATTAATGCGTACAACGAAAAAAACAAAGCCTCAATACGCAAAATAACTCGCTTTGATATTTTTAATTTGCAGTACCGTTTGCCTCGTCAATTATTACAAATACCTTACGATATACTTAACCGTATGAACCGTAAAAAACTATTGGAAAACAACTTTAGTTTAGCCAGCGAAATAACCATAAACGATTATAGCGCAGCACCTGTTAATGATGATGCTTTGGACTTATTTTATATAATGCAAAAATAAAACGGAACTACACAGTGTATGTACTAATTTACAACGCCCTAACAACTTAGTTGTTAGGGCGTTGTAAATTTTGTTACTTACTCGTTATTTGTTTGCGGTGTGCTACACCCCATTTATACATGGCCACAAGCACGGTATCCATAGAGCGGCCATAGTCGGTAATTTCGTATTCTATACTTACAGGAATACTGTCGTACACGGTACGTTTTATAACCTTGTTTAATTCTAAATCGCGCAGCTCTTTTGATAGCATACGAGGCGTTATTTTGGGAATAATGCGCTGTATATCAGTAAAACGTTTGTTGCCACGCATAAGCGTGCCTACTATTGCGAGTTTCCATTTACCACTAAAAAAATCAATAGTATCGGTTATGGCTCTAGTAAAATCTTCGGAGCATTCGGGTATTTCTTTAGAGCATTTTTTGTGTTTAACTTCTGCTTTTGCCATTTTCCTTATTTTTTTCATTGCTATACTTTAGTATAGTACTTCCTTTTATATAGCAAATATATGTATTTTTGTTGTGTTAAATAATTAATCATACAACTAAATTTAAAACAACATGTCAATACTAGAAACACTCAACTGGCGTTATGCAACCAAAAGAATGACTGGCGCTAAAGTGCCACAGGCCAAAGTAGATACCATACTGGAAGCTGCTCGCTTATCCCCATCAGCGTTTGGTATGCAACCTTACAAAGTTATAGTAATTGAAAACGAAGAGCTGCGCAAAAAACTACAACCTGTAGCGTATAAACAAGCACAAATAGCCGAATGTTCGCATTTGCTTGTGTTTGCTGCATTTGAAAACATTACCGAGCAACATATTTTAAATCATTTTAATTTACTAGCAACAACTACTGGTGCGCCAATAGAAAAATTTAATGACTATATAGGTATGGTTAAAGGTAGTTTGTTAGGCCTAACAGAAGAAGTGCAATTTAACTGGAATGCCCGCCAAACATACATTGCATTAGGTACAGCATTAGT
>JBEBIC010000414.1:0-1677 GCA_040080595.1 Bacteroidia bacterium
GTAGGCGATAGCCTAAGCGATATGCAAATGGGACGTAATATAGGCGCAGTATGTATTTGGGTAGGGACAGATGCTATTGATACACAATGGTACGATTATGCTTTTAAAAGTCTTGCTGATTTTGCCGCTTGCGAATTTTAATACCATTAGCTATTTTAATTTTATAACATAGTTAAATCTCAGTGGCTGAGCAAAGTCCAAGCCTATATACGACTAGGGCTTCGACTTGGTTGCTGAGCTTGCCGAAGTACAGCCTACAAGGTGTGATTATATGAAGTGATTATTTTACGAAATAAATTTTCTCTTTTAAATTCTAATTCCCATTACACACACATCATCTACTTGTTCGTGTGTGCCTTTCCAAGTGGTAAATGTGGTACCCAGTATGTTGCGTTGCTCCGCCATAGGCAAATGTGCTATGGAAAGCAATACCTCTCGCAATTGTTTGCTCATAAATTTCTTTCCTTTTTCGCCACCAAATTGGTCAGCGTAACCATCAGTAAATGTATATACTACATCGCTCGCTTGTAGTTGCACCTCGTGTTGCGTGAATGATGTTGTATCTTTATCGTGCTTGCCCACTGGCATTTTATCAGGTTTTATTTCAATGAGTTCGTGTTGGTGCGCTTCGACTCCGCTCAGCGACCCGCCATCCTGTAGGCTGAGCGGAGTCGAAGCCCTAACAATCCATACAGGATTATTGGCACAGGCGCAACGCAGTACATTATTTTCAAAATCAAAAACGAGCAACGTGGCGTCCATACCGTCTTTGCCGCCTTCAGCGCTACCATCGTGTTTTAGTTTTTCTATTATAAACTGGCGTGTTTTTTCCAGTATCAGGCTTGGGTTTTTTATGCCTTGCGCTATGGCTTTTTCAAGGCTGGCAATGTTAAGCATACTCATTATAGCACCTGGCACTCCATGCCCTGTACTATCTGCCACTACTAGCGCAAAGGTGTTATTGCTAAGTGGCGTACCCCAATAAAAATCGCCACTTACTACGTCCTTAGGGTTAAAATACACAAAGTGCTGTGGCAAGTGTTGCGTAAGTAGTGCCTTACTCGCCAATAGCGCACGCTGTATGCGTTCGGCATAGTTTATACTATCTGTTATTTCTTTATGTTTTTCTTCTATTATGTGTTTTTGCGCCTGTGTTTCCGCCTCTTTTAGGGCTATGGTGTTTTTTTGTTGCTGTGTAAGTTTGTAGCGTTTATATAACAAGTAGGCAAACACGGCACCGCCTAGTAGCACCAGTAACACCGCTATTAGCACTATGCGCTGTTGTGCTTGCTTGGCTTGCGCTACTTGCTGTGCGGCTTTATATACGGTTTCTTTTTTATCAAACTCGTAGCTTATTTGCGACCTGTAGGTTGCCTTGCGGTTAGCCTCGTTGCTTATAGAATCTCGCATGGTAATGTACACCTCGTAGTTGTTCAAAGCGGCGGTTGAATTACCCATAGCCTTGTGTATCTTATACAATATAAGTGTAGATTTACTTATTTCATTAGGAAAGCCTAACTCCTTACTAAGTATAAAGGCTTGTTGTGCATAATACAAAGCTTTAAAATTATTTTTGCTGTTATAATATAAATCGCTTATATTAGTCAATATTGAAGCTTGATTTCTATTATTTCCTATTTGTTGTTGTAAACTAAGACTTTGTTTATAATACATTAA
>JBEBIC010000004.1:0-32530 GCA_040080595.1 Bacteroidia bacterium
TAAAAGCCGCAATAAATGTTTTTTTAATGGTACTGAGTAGTTGTTTTGTCATTTTTTGGTTATTTGGGTTTTTAGTTAATTGTTACACCAAATAACGTTAATTATAAATTAAATAACTATTTTTTGTGATGAACGACTTGTTTTTAATTTTTTAACCTCAAAATGCAAGCAAACAAAACAACTATGTTGCTTTTAACATATAAAACACGTATTTTTAACCCATTAAACTTTTTAAAATAAAAACAAAATGGCATTATTTAATAAAGCACAAGGAATAGAAGTACCTAAGCTAAACCTAAATACAATTGGAACAGGAACTACTGTTACAGGAGATATTAATTGTGCAGGAGACGCTCGTATTGATGGAACTTTAATTGGAAACATAACATCATTAGGCAAAGTTATAATAGGAGCTTCAGGTAAAGTAGAAGGTAATATAGTATGTGCTAATGCTGATTTAGAAGGCGCTATTACAGGCAATATTAAAGTAAACGAACTACTTACACTTAAGGCAAGTAGCTTGCTTAAAGGCGATATTGAAACCAACAAATTATCTATAGAACCAGGGGCTAATTTTTCGGGAAAATGCAGTATGGGTGCGGTAGTTAAGGATATGAAAAACAATATAGCTAAGCCCCTAAATGCCGAAAAATCAGCCTAACGAATTAGCTAAATATTCGGGCATTGCATTTAAAATGATGGCAGTAATACTCGTAATGGTATTTGCTGGTAGAGCCGCCGATGATTATTTTAACTGCAAACCAATATGTACTATTTCGTTTTCGGTATTGTCGGTTTTTATAGCATTATATAGCACCATAAGAGAGTTTTTACACGATTCCAAAAAATGAAAAATAACGCCTTAAAACATTTACTCCTATTTGTTTTTGTTGAAATTATAATAGGCATAGCCTTACTATTAATTAACGATTACTATTTTAAAACGGCGCATCCAAGTGTGTATAATCCTTCGCAAGGGTTGTTAATACTGTTTTTTACAGGTATATGTACTTTTATACATAGTGTATTATTGTTTTTGGGTAACAGTAGCCCTAAGCAGTTTATTCCTTATTTTATGGGGAGTATGGGGCTTAAACTATTTGCCACTTTTGGTTTTATGATATTGTTTGTATTGCTACATAAAACGCAAGCAAAATCGTTTTTAATTAATTGCACCATGGCGTACTTTATATACACATTTGCCCACATTATACTTATACTTATTGCAGTTAATTCCAAAGAAAGCCCTCAAAAGCAAGTTAATTTATCATAAATGCTTGCTTATTGTATATTAATATCTATTTTTAAAAAAAACTAAAACTACACACAACATTATGCGCAAAAACATTTTCTTTCTATCGTTACTAATTATGTTTGGTATGAGTACTGCCACACAAGCACAATCATTATTAACAAAGGCCGACACCGCCTTTTTTAAATATAAAGAATATAATACGGCTCTAGAGCAGTATCAAAAATTTTTAAAGAAAACGCCTAATAGCAGTGAAGCCAAGCGTGTACATTACCAAATAGCAGAATGCTACCGTAACGAAAATAAGTTTAGAGATGCCGAAAAATGGTACGAAATAGCAATGGAAGAAGGCTACGACGAGCCTTTATTATTAGCTAACTACGGCGAAATGATGATACTAAGCGGTAACTATTTTGGCGCACGCGAAGCATTTAAAAAATTTTTGAAAACAAACCCAACACACGAAAAAGCTAACTTACGCTTAAAATCGTGCGATTTTGCATTAACAAATCAAAATTACGTATCGGATTATTCTATACTAAATTTAGCTGAGGTAAATACGCCTGCAAGCGAATATGGTTGCGAAATAATGAGTAAAGATAAAATGATATTTGCAAGTACACGTGCCGATGGTTCAGTGGCTCGTTTTGATAATTATACTGGGCAAGGCTTTAGCGATTTTTATGAAGCATCACCAGGAACTGAGAATAATTGGAGAAACGTAAAAAAATTAAAAGGCCCTGTAAATACTGATTTTAATGATGGTACAATGACCTACGACCCAACCAACAAAATAGGGTATTTTACACAATGTAATGGAACTAATGGTAAAAAAGAAAACTGTAACGTATTCTTATCTACACTTATAACCAAAGATAATGTATGGTCCACACCACAAATATTGGGTTTTAACAATCCTGATTTTAGTGTAAAACACCCAAGCATTAGCCGCGATGGCAAAACACTTTATTTTGCAAGCGATATGGAAGGTGGTAAAGGTGGTGCAGATATATGGAAAATATCTAAAATAGGAGATAATGTATGGACTGCGCCTGTAAACTTAGGTAACAATGTAAATACTTCGGGTAATGAAATGTTTCCTTTTATAGCAGGCGATACAGCCCTATATTTTGCAAGTGATGGATTTATTGGTTACGGCGGATTGGATTTGTACAAAGCTAAAATTGTAAATAAAGAAGTACAAAAACCAGTAAATATGTACCCTCCATTTAACTCAAGTGCCGATGATTTTGGTCTTGTGTTTAGTACCAATCCTCAAAAAGATGGTGTGTTTTGTAGCAACAGAATTGATGGTGTAGGAGATGATGATATTTATTCGTTCTTTTTAACCCCTGTAGATATAGCAGCGTCAGGGAAAGTAATTGATCAAAAAACAGGCAAGCCAGTAGGTAAAACTAAAATGACCTTGTTGGCTGAAGACGGAACCGTAATGGAAACTATGACAGAATCAGACGGTTCGTTTGTATTTAAAGGTATTAAAAAAGAAATGATGTACACCGTTACTGCTAGTGGTGATGGTTATTTTAACGACAAAAAAATATTTGAAACCGAAAACGACAAAAGAAGTAAAGTATATAACAAAAAATCTAATTATGATTTAGACTTTTCGTTATTGCGTTTGAGTAAAGAAGAAATAGCAATAAACAATATTTACTACGCATTAAATAGTGCTGAGCTTACTGACGAATCTCGTACATCGTTAAACAAATTGGTAACTATATTAAAAGAAACACCTAACGTACGTGTAAGCTTAAACTCGCATACCGATGCGCAAGGAGACGATGCTTACAATATGACCTTGAGCCAAAAACGTGCACAAAGCGTGGTAGATTATTTAGTAAAAAATGGTATTGCGGCTAACCGCTTAGAAGCTATTGGACATGGCGAAACACAGTTAGTAGCAAAAAATGCAAGCGATGATTTTGAGCATCAGTTAAATAGAAGAACAATGCTTAAAGTTATTAAATAACACTACTACAAAAGGAGCGTGTATCCAATGCAATGCAATGATTTTGCACAAGATGTACTGCGCCAAATACAAGGGATAAGCCCAAATTATACACAACACCAAAACAGGATTATTGTTAATAACACATTAACAATAATCCTGTTTTCGTATAAGCAATTAGTGTTACAAAATAATATTACCGAAACTTACACAACAACATATACGTTGTGCATATACGAAGATGAATGGCATACCAAAAAACACATACTACTTAATCGCATACACTCACTCTTGGGTTACAATACTTGCCTACCTGCTAGGTTGTGTACTTGTGTGAGCAGTAGCGCCGATGTAGCCTTACCATTTTTGCAACACAACCACTTATTGGGCGCACTTAACACAATGTATTATTACGCATTAATACATCGTAACCAAGTAGTGGCTGTAGCTGCATTTAGCCACGGCAGACCTATGCGTAGATTGCCCCAAGGAGCATTATCCTACGAACTTGTTGCTTATACTTCCTTAACCGATTTAACTATTGTAGGTGGGCTAAGTAAATTATTAAACGCATTTATACACGACCACAAGCCAGGCGATATAATGACGTATGTAGATGCTTCGTTTACCAATGTGTATAGCAATGCGTTTACACAATTGGGCTTTACGTTGCATAGTTTAACTGCTCCTATTACATTTATACTAAACACAACTACGCACGCACGCAATAAGTTTAAAAAAGGGAAATCATTATTAGCCAACGAAGTAATTTATACCAATAATGGTAATGCTAAATTGGTACTAACCATGAAGGTTTGTTGATGCTGGCCTAAAAAAACGTGTCGTTTTTTTATAATTTCACTAATACTTCTCTTGCCTTACTATTAGGGTGTTTGCTTACACAATGTTGTAATAGTTTTTTTGCTTCGTTGTTTTTTTGTTGGTACAATAATAAGCCCGCTTTGTTGAGCAATGCCGTTTCGTAATCGGGGTCAAGTGCTAAGGCTTTGTTGTAATACATTTCGGCTTTGGTTATGTTGCCTTGTGTTACTAACAAAAAGCCATAGTTAGCAAGCGCCGCCACATGTTTAGGATTTTGGTTGAGTATATATTCAAATTGCTGTTGCGCTTCGTTTGTACTATTGTTACTGGCTAGTAGCGTGGCGTATTTTACTCTAAAATCTAACGCATAAGGCGCTAATGCTATGGCTTTGGCATAGTAGTTAAATGCGGTTGCTAATTGGTTTGTGTTAGCATAAGCAGTTGCTATTCTATAGGCTGTCCAAGCGGGCATATTGTCATAAGATTGTTGTGTACAGTGGCTTGTGAGCATATAACTATTGCCCAATTTATTTACATAGGTAAGTAATGTTGCGTAGTCTTCTTTTAAAAAATATACGTTTACAATAGCATCAATGTTTGTTTTAATTTGTGCAAGAGTGTTGCGTTGCAAATAATATAATGCACTATCTAAATAGGTACTATTGTTCTCAAATTTTTCGTACTGCGCTATATATGCCCTTGCCATAGTAAGTGCGCTGGGTTGCTTATCGTTAATGGCTTTTAGCCCAATGAATGTTTTTACCAACGTAGTTTTTTGTTTGCTTACAGGCACACGTATATAGTGGTCGTGCACTGTAACGTGCGGTATATCTATGCTTCCGCTTGGGGGCATGTGGCAGGCTACACAATTAAGCATATTGGCGCTTTTGGCTTTGTTACTTGCTATGTATTCGTTGTTTAAATTATGTGTAGTTGTTTTATGACAATTGATACACGCATTGTTAAAAATTTGCGTACCCGTTTTCTTTACACTAACATGTGGGTTGTGGCATGTAACGCAGGTTAGTCCGTTTTTGTAAGGTCGCAGGGCTTTGTTATCTACTTTTTTTAATGATGCCGTAAAGCATTTACTTTGTTTTAATCTATCGGCGTGGCTTGCCATTATAAACTCATTATCGGCATTTTTGTACTTGGGCAAAAACACCGTCATTACATCGGCAAGGCGCATACCAGGTTTAAAATCAAAGAATGATTTGTTAGGCGCAAGCACAGCATTGCCTTGTAAGTGGCAGCGCGAGCATAAGTCAAACTGCCTGTCCACGTTGAGTTTAGCAGGGTTTACAATACTATAATCTATATATTTAGCTGTGTCGGTAACATCGCCATTGGCAAATTTTTCTACGTGTAGTTGCCCAGGCCCATGGCAACGCTCACAGCTTATACCGTTGGGTATTTCATCATATTTATTTTCGCTACCCAATACAAATTTTGGGTAACTATTATGGCAACTCATACACTCTATACCTATCTTGCGGGCAAAGCGGGAGTTGTGCCCAGTTTCAAAACCTGGAGGTAAATCCCATTGTTTTTTTTGTGCGTAAAAAGTCATTGGCATTTGGCATACATAGCCATTGGTGTTGTACAAATGCGAGTTGGTATGTTGTCCACTGCCGATTACATAATCTACCAATTCACGGTGTGCGTAAGCAGTATCTTTATTTATTAAACGATACTCTGTTATTTGCAAACGCTTGCTAGCCGTCCATTGCGCCACATAATTATAATCCAAATAGGTATCTTTTACCACATGTTGCGTGCTATAATCGCCTACCGATTTTTGTTGCGTAGCCACATCAAACGATTTGCCCATACCCGTTTCTTTAAACGTATTGTATATCTCGGCATGGCACTGCGCACACTTAGCCATACCTACATATTTTACAGTATCGTTATGGTTAAGATATTGGCTTGCGGTACTGTTTTTTTTAGGTGTAGGTGGTGTGTTGCAATTAAACGTAAAGCCAACAATAACAAGTAGTAAAGCGCTTAACAAGAAATAAATAATAGGTTTTAATTGCATTACAACAATAACTGATACATAGCTTCGTCATCAAAACCATGTGGAGTTTTTACCCATTCTTTTTTTATGCCCACTTGTTTAAATTCTAATCCTTCAAATAAACGAATACTTGCCGTATTTTTAGTGCCAATGGTAGCGTAGATTTGGTGCAGCATAAGTGTGTTTTTTACATACACAATAAGGGTTTGCAAAGCATCGGTAGCATAACCTTGCTTACGATAATCTACATTACCTATAAGCACACCAATACCTGCACGTTGGTGCAGTGGGTCGTAGTCAAACAAGTCCAACATACCTATTGGCGCATTGTTTAGCGTAGTTATTATAAAGCGTATTTGCTTAGTGGTGTGTATGTCGTAGGCGCTATCTCGCAAATAATTTTGTAGTGTAACTTTGCTGTAAGGCGCAAGTGTACCACTTACTTGCCAGTTGTTTACATCGTTTTCCCATGCGTATAGCAGTGCTATATCGGCAGGTTCAATGGGGCGTAACAATGTGGTTTTTCCACGCATAATTTAGGTGTTAATTTTATGTAAAAATAAGCGTTTAAATTTAATGGCAAATGTTACTATTCTTTGTTTCTTTGTTATTGAAAACCAACTACTATGTTAGCACGATTATTTATACAAAATTACGCCTTAATAAGTCAGTTAGATATTGACTTAAACAAAGGTTTTACAACCATTACAGGCGAAACAGGCGCAGGTAAATCTATACTATTGGGCGCATTGGGCTTGGTAATAGGCAACCGAGCCGACTTGCAAGCTTTGCACAATACTGCCCAAAAATGTATTGTTGAGGCCACATTTGACATAAGTAAATACAACATAAAATCGTTTTTTGACGAACACGAATTTGAATACGCTACTGAGTGTATAGTGCGCCGAGAAATTAGCCCTAGTGGTTCGTCTCGAGCATTTATAAACGATACACCAGCTAACTTGCAACAACTAAAAGCGTTGGGCGCATTGCTTATAGACATACACTCGCAGCACCAAACCTTGCAGTTAAACGATGGCAATTTTCAGTTAGTGGTGTTAGATAATTTTGCGCAAATAGCCGACAAGCAAAAAGAATATGCACAACAATTTAAAATCTACAAAAGCCTTCAAACCCAGTATAACAGCCTATTGCAACAGCAAGAAGAGTTGCACAAGGAACAAGATTATTTGCAATTTCAGTTTAATGAGTTTGAAACTATTGAACTAAAAAACGTTAATCAAACAGAGTTAGAACAAGAGTTAGAAACCCTAACCAATGCCGAAAGTATAGCGCAAGCTTACGGAAACGCTGCTATAGCATTGATAGATGGAGAAACTCCTATTACTAATCAGTTGCGCGAAATTAAAAACACATTGCAAAGCGTGTCTAAAAACAATGCGAAATTTGCAGACTTAATTAGCCGTATTGATGCCTGTAACATAGAGTTGAAGGACGTTGCAAGCGAACTAGAAAGCATAGCCGAAACCACACACTACGATGGCGCACGTGTAGAAATTATAAATGCCAACTTAGACACACTATACAAATTACAAAAAAAACATAGCGCAACTACTGTAGAAGAGCTTGTAATAATTAAAGAAAACATAAGTAACAAACTATTTGATATTGGTAATATAGACGATAGTATAACTACCGCTAACGAAGCCCTTGCGCAACACACCAAAATAGTACAAGCGGCAGCAAGCGAACTGCGCAAGCTACGTACACAAGCCTTTGAAGCCTTTGAGCAACAAATAGTAGCGCAACTACACGAGTTGGGTATGGAAAAAGCACAGTTTAAAATACAACACGAAGCACTTACGCAACTCAACGCTATGGGTGCCGATAAAATAAACTTTTTGTTTACTGCTAATGCTGGCGCAGAGTTGCGCGATGTAGTAAAAGTGGCAAGTGGTGGAGAACTATCTCGTGTAATGTTGAGTATTAAAAATATACTGTCGCAAAAAGTGAGTTTACCTACTATTATTTTTGATGAAATAGACACTGGGGTATCAGGGCAAGTGGCTACTAAAATGGCAAATATAATGGCGCAAATGGCAAGCCGTATGCAGGTTATAGCCATTACGCATTTACCACAAATAGCAAGCAAAGGCAACGAACATTTTTTTGTGTATAAAGACCATTCGCAGGAAGCTACTTTATCATCAATAAAAAAATTAAGTGTTGATGAGCGGGTACAAGAAATAGCCAAAATGCTAAGTAATGATAACCCAACCAACGCTGCTATTGAAAACGCTAAAGAATTATTAACACACTAATAGTGCAATGCTAAAACTAAGTAGTTTATTTATTGTTATATACCTTGCTTTGCTTGGTAATACTACCTTGGCGGGCATGAATAAAGCTACTATGGATAGTTTAAACTATTATGGTGTACAACTTACTAATGCGGACAATGATAGCGATAGAGTACTTGCAAACACGCAATTTTACAACCTACTTAGCCGTACATTAAACGCACAAAAACAATTAAACAACCCAATAAAAGATAGCGTAAAAATACTCTCGCAACTATTAAGTACCGATGGTAAACTATGTGTATATACATGGGCGCTTCCCGCTACCGACGAAACCTACAAGTATTTTGGCTTTGTGCATTTGGTAGAAAAAAAGAAACTGTCGGTACACAAACTTATTGATAAATCGGACGAGATTACAAGCCTTGAAAACGCACTATTAAACAATGCACGTTGGTGGGGTTGCGTGTATTATAAAATGGTAGAAAAACAAAGCAAAGGCGTAACCTATTACACCCTATTGGGTTGGGACGGTAACGATGCTACCAGCAACAAAAAAGTAATAGAGCTCTTGAGTGTAGGTAGCAATGGCTTGTTAAAAATGGGAGCGTCATTATTTTATTATCCCAAAGAAAAAATTACCAAACGCAGGGTAGTGTTTGAATACAACGACCAAGCCGTAATGACGCTGCGTTACGAAGCACTACGAGACGAAATTGTGTTTGATGGACTATCTCCCTCCGAAGAGCGTTTTAAGGGTAACTACGCCTTTTATGGGCCCGATATGAGCTTTGATTCTTTTCAGTTTAAAAATGGCAAGTGGCAATACACTCCACAAATAGACATACTTAAAGACGACCGTTTTTATAACCCTGATAACAATAAACCCTTGCCTAAAAACAAATAGGAGATAAGGTTTAGCAAATTCAAGTTGTGATAATGCCACCGATTTATGTTTTAGTACAATTGTTGGGCATACGGTGTAGTTATTATCCGCATTTTTATTCAAAAACTTGTAACTAACCACTTACAAAGTTTTATATACAAATCAACGAATTTACATATATTTGAGATTATAAAAAACATCTCCAATATTAAAATGAAACAATTTTTGCTATTAATACTTGTAACTGCACTGTGTAGCGTTAGCGCTTACGCAAAGCATATTATTGGTGGCGAAATATTTTATACCAAAATAGCAGGTACTAACAATTATAAAGTTACACTTAAAGTATATAGGGATTGCTCCTGTACTGCCTGTGCCGATTTTGATGCTCCTGCCGATTTTGCTGTATTTAATGCGTCGGGCACAACAGTTAAAACATTTTCGGTGTTTAATTTTGTAAAAAGCGCAGTTAATTTAAACAGTAATTCGTGCGCACTAAACACAGGTACAGCCTGCGTAGAGCAAGGTGTGTACGACACCACCATAACACTACCGCCACTAGCGGGTGGTTATGATATTACTTACCAACGTTGTTGCCGCAATGGTACTATCACCAATCTTAGTTCGCCCTCAAGCGAAGGCGCAACATTTACTACGCACATACCAGGTAGCGATGTTGTTACCGATAACTCCAGCCCACGCTTTACTAATTTACCGCCCGTGTTTTTATGCTTTACGCAAAATATAAACTTTGACAACTCTGCTACCGACCCCGATGGCGACTTACTTGTGTATGAACTTTGTACGCCTAACACAGGGGGCGACCAGACTAATCCTAAACCCACAAGCGCACAAGAAACCGCTCCGCCTTACACTCCCGTAGTATTTTCTCCCCCTTATAGTAGTACTAACCCAATGCCTGCAAACCCTTCCATTGCTATAAATAGTAACACGGGTTTAATAACAGGCATACCCAACGTGGCAGGTTTGTTTGTATTTGCAGTATGCGTAAAAGAGTATCGTAATGGTGTGTTGCTAAACACTACTTCGCGCGATTATCAGTTTAAGGTATTGGATTGTGGTTTGCCCAATGCAGTTATAAGTAGTACTACGCCTGTTATCAACAATACGTTATCCAACGGTACTAAAGTGGTGTGCAATGGCTTTAACATTACCTTTAACGGACAGCAAGATGCGGGTTCTAACTACAGTTGGGATTTTGGCGTACCTATACTAACTACTGATGTGTCGGCAGCACAAAACCCCGCATATACATTCCCCGATACTGGGGTGTATATTATTAGATTAATTACTACTAAAAACGCCAATGCCACTTGTACCGACACTGCCTTTGATACCATAAAAATACAACGTAACTTTAAACCCGACCTTACTTACTTTCCTACTGGCGACCAGTGCTTGCTCAACAACTCATTTAACTACAAAATAATAGGTGCGTTTGATCCTGCGGAAGCTGTATTTACTTGGGATTTTTTGAATGCCGCATCAAACAATACACTTACTGGCGAAACACAAACTAATGTACATTTTAATACATCGGGTTATTTTCAGGTTAAAGTAAATGGTAAGCAAGGCGATTGTAAGTGGAGTAGCACTTTGCCCACACGTGTATGGGCGCCACGTATAGATCCTTCGCCGTTTGTAGCGCCATTGCCCTGCACTGGCTTAACTCACCCCTACAAAGCATCGGGGCAAGAGTTTACTAACATTAAATGGGATTTTGGCGTACCCAACATAACCACTGATGTAGCCACAGGCACTAACGTTAATTACACTTACCCTGATACTGGCGCATACACAATTACTGCTGTTGCCAACTTAATTATTACTAACGCTACACCTAACATTACGTGTAGAGATACCGCTATTTTTCAGGTGCGAGTTACTAACCCTATTACGCTTGCCGTTAGCGATTCGGGCAAATATTGTACTGATGATGGATTAGTACAATTTAAAGCTACGGGTACAAATTTAACAGGAGCAACTTATTTATGGAATATACCTCAACATCCTACTCCTATTGGCCCTGCGGCTATTATTAGTAATGTGCAATTTCCTACTGCAGGCGATTATTTTATTGATTTAAAAGCATATAACTACGGTTGCGCAGCACAGACTAATACTACTATACACATGTATCCTAATCCTAAAATAAACTATACGGCTACGCCTCTCAAAGGCTGCCAGCCACTGGAAGTAGCTTTTACACCCACCATAACTGCCGAGGGTACAGTAAATTATAACTGGACTATGGGCAATGCTCAAAACACTACATATAACCTTGCTAATCCTATACACACCTACAAAGATACGGGCACATTTTACACCTCTGTAATGATGAATACGCTAACAGGCTGTATTGATACCGCTTACGACACATTAAACAAACCTATAATAGTACAGCCGCGCCCTACAGCAAAGTTTACTGTGGACTCGTTAGTGAAGGATTTTTTTTACGACCCATTTATTAAAGTTACCAATAAAGTTACTTCACCTTACACCAACTTATATTATTCGTGGGGCGATGTGCACCCTTACACGTATTTAGCTAACGATACGCATTACTACGCACAACCTGGTAATTATATTATTACGCAATACGTGGTAAACGCTTTAGGTTGTAGCAATACTACATCGCAAGAAATTAGCATTGACGCCTCGTTTCAGTTTTATGTGCCCAATGCTTTTACTCCCGACCACGATGGACTTAACGATGTATTTACCGCAAAAACATCAGGGCTAAAAGAGTATAAGCTAAACATATATGATAGATGGGGCGAACGAGTATTTATAAGCAATGATATTAAAAATGGCTGGAACGGTAGCAAAAACAATAGTGGCGATTTATTGCCTGTAGGGTTGTATATATGGCACATACAAGTGCGTGATAGATTAAGTACAAAACACACTTATACAGGTACAGTTACGCTTGTTAAATAAAATTTTTATATGAAAAAACGATTACAATTCTATTTATACCTCACCACAATTGCATTATACAGCACACAAATAAATGCGCAAGAAGTACAAAACGATGCGTTAGTAAACTCAACATTTAGTCCTATTTCTTTTTCTAACAACGACACTACTACACTATCAGCCACTACAAGCATTACCAACACACTAAACGAGTGGCACAAAACCCATTATCAAATGGGAGGTAACAGCAAGCGAGGTATAGATTGTTCGCACTTTACTGCAGTAGTATATAAAAACACCTACGGAAAAATAATAAGCGGTAGTGCACGAGATTATTACACCAATGCCGATACTACATTTACATCGCCATTAGAATTAAAAATAGGCGATATGGTATTTTTTAATATTAATGGGAGGAGTTTGTCGCATGTGGGTGTGTACGTAGGTAACAACGAATTTGTGCATGCTACAGTACATGCAGGCGTTATAAAAAGTAATTTAAACGAACCCTATTATACTCGCTATTACAAGGGTGGCGCACGTTTCAATAACTTAACGGCGCAACGCTATGTTTTTAATACGCAAGAGTTGTTAGCGCAAAATAATGATACCAACAATGTAACAGTTGTGAAAAAACAAAAAACAAGCAGTAAAAAAACGAAGAAACATACCGTTTCCAAAAAGAAAAATAGTAAAAAGAAATTGGTTAAAAAACAACCTAAGAAAAAAACAAGCGCTAAGAAAAAGGGTGCATCAACAAAAAAAATAAGCAAGAAAAAAAGTAGTAAAAAGAAAAAATAATTGTCTATTAATTACCTTTTCCTATTGCTACTAATTTAGCTTTTAGCTCATCGTTGTACGTACGGCTTATTGGTAAATCTATATCGGAATTTATTAAGCGTACCGTACCTGTTTGCATTGCGGCAATTTTATTTACGTTAATAATAAACGAACGGTGTATGCGCATAAAATCATCTTTGCCTAATTTGTCTTCCATACCTTTCATGGTAGATAGTACGGTAATGCGTTTTTGCGTGGTATGTATGTTTACGTAATCAGCCAAGGCTTCTATGTACAGTATATCATTTACTAATAACTTTACAATAACACCATCGTTTTTAACTAATACAAAATTACTTTCTTGTAGATTTTTATTAGCATCGTAGTTAAATTTCACTTTGTTGGCGGCTGTTGTAAAGCGTGCCAAATCTACGGGTTTTACTAAATAGTCAGTTACATTTAAGTCATAAGCTTTTGCCGCATGCGATTTATCAGCTGTTACCAACACCACTTGTGGCGCATGTTGCATACTTTCTATAAGTTCTATGCCTGTCATTTTGGGCATCATTATATCTAAAAAAACCACATCAACTTTTTGTGCGTCCATTAATTCCAGTGCTTCCAAAGCATTGCTTGCTTCGCCCACAAATTCCAAAAACGGAGTTGTGTTTACGCAATGAGTTAATATTTTGCGTTGTAAGGCATCATCATCTACTACAATAGTTTTGAGTTGGTATGCAGCCATTTTTTTAGTGTTGTTTTTAGTATTAAGTAATTGTAATTATTTGTACTCGTAATCGTTTAACATCAACCGTAATTCGTAATTATCATAAGTATTATTCTACTGTTACGCTCTTGGCTAAGTTACGTGGTTGATCCACGTTGCAACCACGCATTACGGCTATGTAGTAGCTAAGTAATTGTAACGGTACTACACTTATTATTGGCACAAGACATTCATCGCTTTCAGGTATTTCTATTATGTAGTCAGCAAGGTGCGCAGCATGCTCATCGCCTTCGGTTACTACGGCTATTATAATGCCTTTGCGGGCTTTTACCTCTTGTATGTTACTTACTACTTTTTCGTAATTAGCACCTTTAGTAGCAATAACTACTACTGGCATTTCTTCATCAATAAGTGCTATAGGACCGTGTTTCATTTCGGCAGCAGGATAACCCTCAGCGTGTATGTATGATATTTCTTTAAGTTTAAGCGCACCTTCCAATGCTACAGGAAAACTATATCCACGCCCTAAATACAAGCTGTTTGGAGCATCTTTCATAATAGCAGCTATGGCTTTAGTTTTATCGCTTTGCAATAAAACTTTTTCTACCAATTCAGGTACAGTATCTAACTCTATTAATAATTGTTGGTAACGACTTTCGTTTATAGTGCCACGTTGCTTAGCTACACTTAATGCAAATGCGGTAAGTATAGCTACTTGTGCTGTAAATGCTTTAGTGCTTGCTACACCTATTTCAGGACCTGCGTGTGTGTATGAGCCTGCATGTGTAGTACGTGCAATGCTTGAGCCTGCTACGTTGCATATACCATATACCAATGCTCCTTTAGATTTTGCAAGCTCAATAGCCGCAAGTGTATCAGCAGTTTCGCCACTTTGCGATATTGCTATTACTACATCATCTTCATTAATTATTGGGTTACGATAACGGAACTCCGATGCGTATTCTACCTCAACAGGTATGCGAGCTAAGTCTTCAATTAAATATTCGCCTACTAAACCTGCGTGCCAACTTGTGCCACAACCTATTATAATAATGCGTTTGGCGTTTACTATTTTTTGGCTGTACTCCGTTATACCACCTAACTTTATTAAACCTTGATCAACCAATACACGACCTCTAATACTATCACGTATAGAACGTGGTTGTTCAAATATTTCTTTAAGCATAAAATGCTCGTAACCACCTTTTTCTATAGCCTCTATGTTTAACTCCAACTCCTGTACATAAGGCGTTTTTGCTATATTTTTGGTGGTAATTATTTTAAGTTCTTCGCCACGGTTTATTACGGCTATTTCCTCATCATTCAAATACACTACATTTTTAGTGTATTCAATTATTGGTGTAGCGTCCGATGCACAAAAAAACTCATCAACGCCAATACCTATAACCAATGGGCTTGACTTACGTGCAGCTATTAGTTGGTTAGGATTGTCTTTACTTAATATAACTATGGCATACGCTCCTACGGCTTCGTTTAGCGCAAGGCGCACTGCTTCTACTAAATCTACCTTGGCATTGTTGCGTATGTCTTCTATTAAGTGTATTAGTACTTCAGTATCGGTATCGCTGGTAAATGTATGTCCACGTAAGGCTAACGCTTTTTTTATGGCATCATAATTTTCTATAATTCCATTGTGTATTATAGTTAAATCTTGTGCTTGCGATGAGTGAGGGTGCGCATTTACATCGTTAGGCACACCGTGTGTAGCCCAGCGTGTATGCCCTATACCTATATTTCCGTGTGTGTTTTGTGTGCCAATGAAATATTCTAAATCATCAACTTTACCTTTGCATTTATATACTGATAAATCTTTATCAATAATTGCTATTCCTGCACTATCGTACCCACGATACTCTAAGCGGCGTAAGCCTTTCATTACTATTGGGTACGCTTCTCTATTGCCTATATATGCTACTATTCCACACATGTTATTTTACTTTTGTATAAGTTATGTTTAATTGAACGTTGTTATTTTTGATAATTGTAATGTTAGGATTTACTGCCTGCAAAGACGATACCAACACTAAGGGGTAATTGGGTAATTGTTTGCTTACTACCGCTTGCACGTGGCGCGCTATGTTAAAATTGATAGTATTGGCGGTAGTGTTATACGTTCCATCAAAATAAACTGATGACTCATATACCAAATCTTTAAGTGGTGTTATAGTACCATCGGGTTTTAAATAACCTAGGTTGTAAGCACTAGCAGGCACATAATTATCAGTACTTGCGTAGGTAGGTGTAATGGTTAATTTTGCTGTATTTATAACCATATTACCACTATCCATTAGGGAGTTTAAATCATTCAAAAATATTTTTCCGTTGCTTACTCCACCTTGCATATAGGCTATAGTACTATCTGTATTTGTTATCGATTTGGTAATGTTTGCGCTTACATCTTTAGCATTAATAATATTGTGTGCATAAGGTGTAAGGCTTGTGGGCGTAAGTATAATGTACTGTTTAGTAGCCGCATTAGTATCAGTAGTTACTACAACGCTCGAAAAATAGTTGAGCATATTTGTTTTTGCCACAAAGTTTTTGCCGTTGCCAGTTGGTACTATTACTATGTTTTTATAAAAATCGGCAACGTTGTAGTTGGTGTTTGCCACACCATTTACAACATTAGTACTTAATTGATTGTTTAACTTGGTAGTGTTTAATTTAATACGTACTAATACCATAGTGGTATCTTTTCCTGCATAGCTCACCTTTTTATCCAAATTAAAATTAATGTAGCCTGTAAACAACACATTGGCATTAGTAGTTGTGTATGGGCTAAAAGATGTTGCGTTATAGCTTGTTGCGGGTAAATCTATATCGCTGCCATATACGGTAACTTGCATACTATCTCCATTTGCGTAATTGCTACCGTATATATTTTCTATTTTTAAATATAAACTGGCATCGCTTGCACGTTCGTTGTTGGCTAAATTTTCTTGTGCAACTTTGGTTTGGTCTATTACATATTTTGAAAATAAACTACAATATGTAGTGCCGTAATCGGCAGTATTGGTACTCCCCAGCAACGATTGGCTAGTATTGTTAGTAGCCAACTCGGCCGACGACCACATTGTTTTTACCTTAATGTTGGTACAGTTAAATAGATGTGCACCTATTTTTTGTCCGCCAGGAATGTCGTTTACAGGCACACCGTTGTTTTTTTTGCACCCTGTAATAAGGGTAATTATACTTAATACTAAAATGAATATACGCATGAATTTAAACATAAAAAAACGGGGTTTTAATTTTTAAAACCCCGTGCTAAAATAATGAAATATTGCAAACTACGAACAGCTTTGTTTTTAAGCTAAAACTTCCTCTTCTACCAACAAACTATCGTAGAAATTATTGTAAGTTTCAAGGTAGTCGCTTGGGTTTTGGTAGCTAAGTACAGGCTTTTCTTTTTCAATGGTTTTAATGTGCTTAGCTAAGTCGGCGTGTATGTTTTCTGCACCTATTATTACAGCATCAGCGTGTTGTATAGCCATTTTGGTTACGTTTACAAATGTAGGGTCTTTAAGGTGTTTTACATCGGCAGCAGTAATGCCTGGCATGTGTATTTTAGTTGCAAATTCGGGTGTAAACGCATCAGGGAAATTATCATCATACACACTGTATATTACTTTTGCATTAGTAAATAAAGGGTCGTTTTTGTATGCTTTTTTAACTAACAAGCCCATAGGAGCGCTCATCCAACCGTGGCAATGAATAATATCGGGATTCCAGCCTAGTTTTTTTACGGTTTCTAATACACCACGGCAAAAGAAGTAAGCACGCTCTTCGTTATCGGCAAAATGTTTTTCGTTTTCATCAACCAATGTGTATTTTCGTTTAAAAAACTCATCATTATCAATAAAATAAACTTGCATACGTGCAGATTGTATTGAAGCTACTTTTATAATTAATTGGTGGTCTCTATCATCAATAATAATATTCATACCCGATAGGCGTATAACCTCGTGCAATTGGTTGCGACGCTCATTAACACTGCCATATTTGGGCATAAATGCACGCATTTCTTTACCGTGTTCTTGGGTAGATTGTGGTAATTCTCTTGTTATTTTTGCAATAGTACTTTCAGGTAGGTAAGGCATAATCTCTGACGACACGTACAACACTTTAGCTTTTTTCATTATTTACCTTTTGTTTTATGAATTAATTTATATATCTGCGAAAGTACAAAAAATAGCAGTAATAGTCAAGTTTTTTATATTTAACGTTTTAAGGCTATTTTTTTAACCCACTAATATAGTTTTCTACCACATTAAAATCATACATTTCTATACCAAACACACCATCGTTTTGCGCAGGGGTTGATGAGTTTAAAAGCAAAGTTTGTGTAATTATATTACTAAACTTTAGTTTATCTAATAAACTAAATATGGTAGTGCAATTGGTCGTGTTAATATTATACAACTCTTGTAGCACTGTGTTTATAGGCATTATACACGAAAGAGGTGCTTTGTTAAATGTATTAAAGGCGTCGTCTAACTGGGTTTCTATATCTTCCCACGAGTAACCCAATTCATCTAACCCAAGGGCTATTATGGGCAGTTTAAGTTTAGTGTATTGCTTGCTCCATGTGGCGTATTTAGTGCGTTTAAAGCCTTGTTTTACGGTGTATTCGTACAACAGTCCTTTAAACATTAATCCCAAATGTACAGGGCTTTGCGCTACATTTATTAATACCAAATACCAACCTCGCTCCAATTGCTCGTAGTTATTGGCTTGCGTGGTTATAGTTAAATTATACTGTACCAATGTTTGGATTGTTTAAACGATTAATAATGGCATCAACCTTAGTTTCAACTTCGGGCACTGTTTTAAGTTCGGGGGCGTGGTGTGGTTTTATTCGAGCATCAATAACCAACACATCGCAGCCCCAGTGTTTGTTAATAACTTGCGTGTTTACGCCATATACATCGTGCGATGGATTGCAGCGTGTAAACGTAGCCCACAAAAAATTGTTGGTAGTGGCCGCTACAAAATCGGCATCATCACACCATACCAATAAAGGTGTTTGGTTGTGTAAATTTTTACTTAACAAAAGCAAACTATTTATAATTTCAAATTCGGCTTTAGCTTGCTCATACGTACTGAATTTATTGGTACTAAAGGCTAGCACACCTTTCATTACACAGGTTACATTTGTAAACAAATTTTTGTTTTTTGTAAACATCTCATCTATTACATTACCTAAAGTTCTAATTGGTTTACCTGTGGCGGCTAGTACTATTTTGCTACCGCTATTAATATCAGTACCACTATAATCCAACGTATCAATAGTAAAATTGGTGTAAAAGTGCAAGTCGCGTTGCAAGTTAATGCGCTCCAACAAATGCTGTAAAAATGCGGGTTCGTTGTGTATATCCAACGTTGGCGCATCGGCATAATTGGTAATAAATAAAAACTTAGCTAAGCTCAATTGATTTTTACCCAATATTTGGTTAGCAATAGTAAGTAGCTCTTGCGGGCGACCTTGCTCCAAATACGGCGTATAACGCTCGCTACCAATTGCAAATAATAATGGGTGCACGCCCGCAGCATCAACGGCATGTATGGCGTGTACTCCAGGTATTTCAAGCGGTATAGCGCTGCCCGTAAGTTCGTGTATGAGTGCACCAAAGCTAGTATCTTCCTGCGGAGGACGCCCCACCACGGTAAATGCCCATAAGGCATCGGGTTTATGATATACTTTTTTTACACGCATTACAGGAAAATCGTGCTTTAGGCTGTAATAGCCCAAGTGGTCGCCAAATGGGCCTTCGGGCTTGTTTTCCATAGGATATACCTCGCCTGTAATTACAAAATCGGCATCGGCACTTATGCAGTGTCCATCAGCATCATAATAATACCTAAACCTACGGTTGTTGAGCGCGCCTGCAAAGGTCATTTCGCTCAAGCCTTCGGGCAAGGGCATTACCGCTGCTAAACTGTGTGCTGGCGGGCCTCCTACAAATATACTTACCTTGAGCGGTTGTCCTTTGTTATTGCTCTTAGTTTGATGTATGCCTATGCCTCGGTGTAGTTGGTAATGCAGCCCAATTTCGCTATTCATTACATACTCATTACCGCTTAGTTGTATGCGGTACATACCAAGGTTGGCATTCATTATTCCTGGGTTGTCCACGTCCTCAGTATATACTTGTGGTAGCGTTACAAATGCGCCACCGTCCATTACCCAATTTTGTATTAATGGAACTTTATCAATAGTAGTTTCTTTAAAATTAGCGCCATTTACTTTCATAGGCAATGCCGAAAATGCATTAGTAGCAACGCCTGCATACTTAAATGGGTGCTTGAGTGCAAGTAATGGATTAAACTTTAAGCCTACCAGTTTTTGAATATTAGTAAATGTATCTCTAAATATAAATTTGCTGCGTTCCAACGTACCAAACAAATTGCTAACGGCCATAAATTGCGACCCCTTTACGTTCTCAAACAATAGCGCAGGCCCTTGTTGCTCGTAGGTGCGCAAGTGTATTGATGCCATTTCGAGGTAAGGATCTACCTCTTCTTTAATGCGTATTAGGTGGTTGTGGCGTTCTAAATCGAGTACGCATTCGTGTAAGGTTTTGTAGCCCATAACTCATAAATATTTTGTGTAAAAATACTACTTAAAGCAATAGTACGTGCTAAATAAATGTAGCAAAACGCACTAAATAATTAGTTATGAACACGTGTAAATAACTTAGCGCAAAAGACGCTTGTTTTTTTGAGTGTAAATAGTAGATTTGTTACAAACAAACGAACTACTAATAACACAACCATAAATAACCATTACATGAAAAAACTATGTATGCTAGTTGCTATTGCAACGCTAATTTTATCGCAGGCTTATGCACAAAAAGGCAAAGAAAAAGTAACGCAAACTGATATTGAAAACAAGTATGCTGATGTAAGCGATTCGGTAAACGTAAAACTATTGCGTGGTATGAATGCTATGCGCAAAAAAGCATTGACTGATGAGTTAGAATTAAACGACATATTATACAAAGCAGCCGAACTACAAGCTAAAGACATGGCCGAAAGTGGCGATGTAATAATAGAAGCAGGTGTAGCAGGTAAACGTGTAAAAAAACTGGGCGGTAACACCAACGTAGAAGAGATAGTAATAGCAATGCCATTAGGCAAAGCTAAAACGAAAGACGAAGCGCAAGAAATAGCGAATGCCATAATTGAAAAATGGGCAAAAAGCAAAAAAGAAAAACCAGCTATATTAAACGGTAACTACGTGTATGCGGGTATATCTGCCAAGGTAGATAAAGCGGGTAAAAAATTATTGATATCAGTGGTGTTTGGTAACTACAGTACATTTAATACAGGTTCAAAACACCGTAAAGAATTAGCAGTAAAATACACTAAAAAACGCAAAGGTTTAACCGTAAGTAACGATGTAAAAGAGTGTAAAAACTGCGATAAGTTTAAAGACTATAATGAGTTGATGAAAGGTGTGTATGTAGAAGGTGGCAAAGTATATTTGAAATACAAAAACTGGAAAGCATTAAAGAAAATATTAGGCAAACCAGGCGATGCGTTAATAGTAGATATTGTACAACGTAGCCAGTTTGATAAAAGCGACGCCTATAATATTATGGATAATACCATGGTAAACAAAGGTATTAGACTAAAGCCAATGACTGCCGAAAAGTTAATGGCTAAAAATAAAAACAAAGATACCAAAGACAAAAAACTTAAAAATGAATTAGATGCAGAGTTAGGTAAATTACCAAAAAAATTGACTGGCGACTACGAAATAAACTTGTTAGTAATGCAAGGTAAAAAACTATGTCGTACGCTTATGCCAAGCTATTTAGAAGAGGGCGACCAAGATTCTAACACTCCAATAGATATGTTGCTTTCGCCTGATTCAAATGCTTTTGTACCTATGTTTAAACCCGAAACTGAAACTAATAAAGTATCGTTTTTAATTCCGTTTGAAAAAAATAAAGCAGAGTATAAAGCGGAAGATTTAAAACCGTTTTTAGAAACATTAGACGAGCCCGATTTTATAATTGAAAACTTAAATATATCAGCGTACTCTTCATTAGAGGGAGATGCTACCAACAACCAAAAGCTACAACAAAAACGTGCAGAAAGTATAGTAGCGGCATTGCAAAGTATGCAAAAAGACCGTAACATAAAAGCACAAATAAAAACTGGCGATACTTGGGACGCCTTTAAAATGGAGCAAGAGGAAGGAACTTACAAAGACCTTGCTGCTATGAAAAAACAAGATGCAATAAACAAAATTAATAGTACTCCTGCTTTACTTGCAGAACTCGAACCATTGTTAGCTAAACAACGTTATGCTAAAATAACAATGAACTTAACCTACGATATTAAGGGCGATAAAGAAGCTAAATTTTGTGTATTGCAGTTTAATAAAGCTGTTAAAAAAGACATGAAACAAGCAATGAAAATTCAATACTATTTAAACAAACAAGTGCGCGACGGTAAGTACGACGACTCTTGGTTGGATAAAATGGTAATAGATAAAACTGCTGCAAACTCTGCATTGCTAATGAATAAAGTGGTGTACCGTTATTTTGATAACAATAAAATGGTAGGCGACAACGATGCTAAAGAACTTGCAGAATACGAAAAGCTAGACCCTGCCAACAAATACATTACTTACAACAAAGCATTTGCCGAAATAAAAACAATGGAGAAATTGCCTAAAGCAGGCGATATTAGCGCTATACAAAGCAAAATAGATGGCTTGTATAACGGACGTATTCCTAAAAAATATGTTGATGGTGTAAATACCGATTTGCAATTTAAAGTAATAGAAGCCTACGATACCTTAGAGAATGGCGAGGCTATGGTAGAAACATCAATAAATAAAATTAAACAGTTTTATAACTTTAAAGAAGGCTCATGGCAAAATGCGTTAAAACTAGCGTACGTATTTAAACGCTTTAAAGACTACCGTTTTGCAGCACAAATATTAGAGCCTTACACAACAGGTGCAAAAGTAAATGAACAATTGTTATTTACTTACCTAAGTTACAGCGCACAATTAAGCGACAAAATAAAATCGAAAGCATTTGTAAACGGTATGAATAGTGCATTAACACTAAATAAAAATCGTTATTGCGAATTGTTTGGAGCACCTAAATTAACATTCCAAATATTAGAAAACCCAAGTGTAAAAGAGCAATATTTAAAATCGTGTAAGTAATTACAAAACCCAATAAAAATGACAACGCCCATGGTACATATACCGTGGGCGTTGTCATTTTTTAATATACGGAAACAAGAGTCAGTTGAAGTACATAGCGAAACGTATTTTTGATTTAGTCACCAATTCTGCTTTATAATGACCGTATGCCATTATGGAGTAATAGGGTATAATAAAAAAGTAGGCTAAAAACAGTTATTACACCAAAAATAAATAACACCATTAGCTATTATATTAGGTACTACAAACGGCTTTATTATACCCTTGGTATAAACTCCGTTATCATTTCGTTTTGGTTTAAGTCGTAGTAAGTGCAAGTCATTGCTGTAATATCTACAATCCATTTTTGCACACCAGCTTCGCCTGCTTGTTTACAAAAAGTAAGGTAATCGGTTTGCCCTTGCTGGTGTATAGTTAGTGCGTGTTGCAACAGTTCTTTTGATGCTACTTTAGCAATAGCAATAACGTCCCATTTTGCATTGCTTGCTATAGAAAAATTATTTGCGCCACAATATTCAATGCACCCGTCAGCTACAAAATGTACGTACTGCGTTATGCCTAATGTGCTAAGTGCATTAATATAATTTGGAAAATCTGCTCCGCTTTTTACTTTAGCGTGTGCTGTTTTTATTTGTGTGAGTGTAAACATATTTTGTTGCGATTAGTGTATTAATTTTTCTTAAAAAAACTATCTGCTATGCCTTTGTTTATTTTGTAGTTAGTAAGCGTTATGGTTATTTTTCCTTTCTTGGGCTTGCCGTCGTCCTTGGTAGTAGTGGCTTGCGAGGTGTTTATATCTGCCGCTACAGCTTTAGGTATTTTAAATTTTTTCACATCTACTTCAAATAGCATTACATCGGGCAAACCGTAAGCAAGCTGATTATCGTAGGTATAGGTGGTTAAAATAGTTCCGTTTGATTTGGTGGTTATCATAGATTTTACAATTACCATTTGCTTATCATCAATCCACAACTTACCTAATACCACATCGCTTGTATCGCTTAGCGGTATAATGTTTATTAGGGCTGTGGGAGTACCGTTTACAACCTCTCGCCCTTGTTGCATAGCGGTGTAGCTGTTGGTATCGGCAATAAGTTTGGTAAGTTGCACAAAACTTTGTTTGGGTACTATAGCTATACTTTTAGACTCTACTTTAAACTTATCTTTTTGTTTGAAATAAATTTTAGCATTAATGGGCAGCATACGCAAAAAAGGCATATCTACTTTTATGTGTACATCTACACTATAATCTTTTACGCTCGCAAACTTTGCCGACACTCTGTGTAGCAATTTGTTAGTTTGTTGCGCTTGCGCTATTGGCGCACTTAGTAGCCCAACGAGTAACAACGCATAATGTATTAAAGTACGATTTTTCATTACGATAAAATATCTTTTCGGTTAAATTTATAAGTAGCAATACCCAACAACACCGCTATGTGTGCAAGCAATATTAAGCTTGATTTTAATATTTGTGCAGTATCAATAGGGTCGTCAAAAAAGCAACGCCATGCTGCCATGTGTGTAGTAAACATAAATGGACGAATAGTGTCAAACAAAGGTACATCAAGCGTTCCCACAATAGTAAATAATAATATTATGCCCATAGTAGTTACAATAGGCCCAATAGAATTTTCGGAAAAACACGATAGTGTAAGTGCCAATGTTGCCACGGTTACTAACGATAAAAACGCCATACCAAAACCATACACAAAACGCCATACTATGTCGTGTTGTTGTAGTATAGTTAATCCGTCGGACTTTAGTACAATTAAATCGCCACTACCAAACAATACCCTGCCTAATAGTACAGCCATTAGTGCCAACCAAAGCACTACTATGGCGGTATATAAGCAACCTGCCAAAAATTTACTAAATAAAATACTGTTGCGAGAAATGGGCTTAGTAAGCAATAAACGTATCGTACCCATATCAGCTTCGCCCGAAATTAAATCGCCTGTTACAAACGCAATAAGTAAGGGCACATGTACTATAAGCATTTGCAAAATAATAAACCCGATTAAGTTACCGTTTAAAATATTTCCTTCAAACGAAACCGATTGTTCCAACTGCCCCGTAATGAGCGATATGTAATACTTACCCTCTAGTTTCATGGCAAATAATACTATACCAATAATAAGTGTAATACCGCCTATACCTATGTAGCTGCGGGGCTTGTAGGCTATTTTTATAAGTTCGTTATAAGTGCTTTTCCAAAACATACGAGTGTTGTATTAAGTGTAAAAATGTTAATGAGTTGATAGAAGATTATTAGGCTGATATTAATTTTAAAAAATAATCTTCCAGCTTGCGTTTAGTTTCTATAGCAGTAATTTGTATGTTGTTGTCGCACAATAGTTTGTTAATGTGCGCTATACTTTCGTGCGAGGTATGGAGTAATAAACTGTTGTGCATAGCCACATCTATAGTATTAGCAAAGGCTGATGTACCTAACACTTGCTTAGCTTTTGCTACATCGTTTACGGTAAAATCTACTACCAACTCTTGGCTGTTTAGTAGGTCGGTTACATTGCCTTGCACTACAGTTTTACCTTTGTTAATTATAATCATACGGTTGGCTATTAATTCTATTTCCGATAGTATGTGCGACGATAGTATAATGGTTTTGTTACGCTCCGTTTTTAGTTGTAGGATGAGGTTACGTATATCTATAATCCCTTGAGGGTCAAGCCCTGTGGTAGGTTCGTCAAGGAGTATTAATTCAGGGTCGTTAAGTAAGGTTTGCGCTATACCTAAGCGTTGTTTCATACCGTGCGAAAACCCCGCTACTTTATCTCGCTCACGCCCTTTTAATCCTACAAAATCTATCAACTCGTGTATTTTAGTTTTGGATAATGTAACGCCCGATATACGCGCAAAAATTTCTAAGTTTTTTTCGGCCGATAGGTATTTGTAAAAATCGGGTTTTTCTACTATGCAGCCTATTTTACTCAACACGGCATTACGGTTGGCATGTAGCGGTTTTCCAAACAAATTAATAGTACCGCTCGTAGGCTGTATAAGCGATAGTATAGTGCGTATAGTGGTACTTTTGCCTGCGCCATTAGGGCCAAGGAAACCAAATATGTCTCCTGCATATACATCAAAACTTACATTGTGTAAAGCGCAAAATGTGCCATAATGTTTTACTAAATTATTTACCTCTACTATTTTGTGCTGTGCTAACATATTTTTTAGGTTGTGTTAAGTACGAGTTCGGTTTAAAATAAGCTGTTTGCGAGGGTTTTCAGTACAATTTTTTATACAAAAATGAAGTGTTATTGTTGTACTAATACCACCACAAAGATATAGAATATACAAAGTGTTTTTGCGTTTTTTTTAGTGTAAAAATTACTTTCATTATTTTGATTTTGCTTGTGTTTAAAATAAAGTTGTAAATTTGAGGGTAACAAATAATTAGTTTAAATTAACAAGCTACATAAGCATATTGTTTACACTAAATACACCCATCTACACTAACAGGTACACGCCACCATGCAACTTATAATAGATATTAACGAAGAAAATAAATTAAATGCTTTACTAGCGTTTTTTAAAAGCTTTAATATAAAAGTTACTCAGGTAATAAATAACGAGATTGCGGTAGTTGATGAATCGAGTCTTAAACTCACTCCCCAACAAAAAATGATACTTGACGAAAGACGCGCTAATACTAAAATAGAAGACTATATAACAACAGAAGAGTTAGATAAACAACTTGTGTTTAAAACAAAATAATGACTGCTTTTAATACACGTACAAGCCCCAAAGCAAAATTAGATTTACAAGAAATAATAAATTACTATGATAACCAGCGTGTTGGACTAGGTTTGAAATTTTATAACATTATAAAAAGCATTTAAAAATAATACAACGCAACCCCTATTTTGCTATTATCTATAAAGACTATAGAGGATTAGTGATTAAAGACTTCCCTTTTTATCAAATAATTTATTACATAGCAGAAGCTAATAATACTGCATATATTGAGGCTGTATTTAATGCGGCACAAGACCCTAACAAAAGGCCTTAAAAAAGAGTAGCTGTTTTAGTGTAAAAACTGTTTCCATTGCTCTGACTCTGCACAGCTTTTAATAAGTGCATTACGTTCTATTAAAAATGTTTTTAAGTACTTGGTTAATAGTAGTTTATCAACCACAGTACCAATAAAGCCAAAGGGCGACGAGAAATTAAGTGTATCAGTCATTATTATTATTCCATTTGTAGTTTCAAAATTATGGTCGTGTACAAAGTGTTTAAACGCACCTTTTTGTTGCTCATCTCTAAAGTGTATGTTTTGTGTAAGCTGTGTTATTTTTGAAGTAAGCATTTGTCTAACTCCAAAGTGGGTTGCCTCCCAAGTTACGTATTCGTTAAGTTGCATAATGCCAGTTGTTTTTCCTGCTATTGCTTTTTCGTTTGTTTGTGCGGTAGATAGCGTATGCAAATCAACACTCAACGATAAGTTAAAACAAATACTTGCTTCACTTTTTATCTCAGTTTGTAACTTTATTACAGGCATTTTTTATTGTTTAACAATTCAACAGCCTTCGACTCCGCTCAGTCCAAGCAATTCTTTAGCAACGGCTGCATCGCTTGCTATTTGTGCTTTTAAGGCGTTTATAGTTTCAAATTTTTGTTCGTTACGAATTTTTGCTATAAAATAAATTTGTAATTTTTCGTTATAAATAGATTTGTTAAAATTAAACAAATGCACTTCTATTTTGCGTGTAGTACCATCTACCGTAGGGCGTGTGCCTATGTTGCAAACGCCGTTATACAACACGTTGTTGTAACGTGCTTGCACAGCATACACACCATTGCAGGGCGTGAGTTTGTGTATATAATCTAACACAACGTTGGCAGTAGGAAAACCTATGGTGCGCCCCAGTTGTGCGCCTGTAACTACTGTGCCTGTAGCAAAGTAGGTGTAACCCAAGTAGTTGTTAGCGTTAGTAATTTCGCCTGCTAATAATGCCTTGCGTATTTTGGTTGAGCTTACAGTAACGTCGTCTATAAGTTGTGCAGAGAGTTCTTCTACATCAAAACCATATACAGGCCCAAACTCTTTTAAGTGTTCAAATGCACCTTCACGGTTGCGTCCAAACCTATGGTCGTAGCCTATTACAAGGCGTTTGGTACCTAGCTGTCCCACTATAATTTTGCGTATAAAATCTAATGAGGATATGCGCGAAAACTCTTCAGTAAACGGTTGTATAATTAAGTGTTGCACGCCTGCTTGGCGTAGCAATTCTATTTTTTCGTCTAACGTATTTAGCTCTAGTAAATCGTTGTCGTGCGGTTGCAATACACGCCTAGGGTGCGGGTCAAATGTAAATATAACCGACTCGCCACCAATGGCTTTAGCCACGGTGTTGAGGCGGTGTATAATTTGTAAATGTCCGTTGTGTACACCGTCAAACGTGCCTGTGGTAACTACTGCATTGTTGTGCGATACAAACTCGTTGTAATGGCGATATACTTTCAACGTAAATTAAATGGTATTAAATAATTGCAACTGCTCATTGTAATAAATTGCAAACGTAATTCGTGATTATTAATTCGTAATTAACTCTTATTATTCAGCAAATAAAGGCAACTCGCTCATAAGCTCATTTACTTTTACTTTTATTTTTTCTAATTTACGTTCATCGTCATTACTCATTAATGCGGCATCAATAAGGTTTACAATTTCGGGAATTTCTTTTTCGGTAATACCACGAGTTGTAATAGCCGCAGTACCTATACGAAAGCCTGATGTTGTCATAGGAGGCTTGTCGTCAAACGGAACCATGTTTTTATTTATCGTAATATCTACTTTGCCCAATACATTTTCAGCATACTTACCAGTAAGGTTTTTGTTGCGCAAATCTATTAACATTAAGTGATTATCGGTTCCGCCACTTACTATGTTGTAGCCTTTGTCTAAAAAACATTGTGCCATAACCTTAGCATTTTTAGCCACTTGCACTATGTAGTGCAAATACTCGTCGCTTAATGCCTCACCAAACGCCACTGCTTTAGCAGCTATTACGTGTTCTAATGGGCCACCTTGTGTACCTGGAAACACACCACTATCAAGCACGCTGCTCATCATACGCAATTCGCCTTTGGGAGTTTTTAAACCAAACGGATTTTCAAAATCTTTGCCCATCATTATTACACCGCCACGTGGGCCACGCAATGTTTTGTGTGTAGTAGTAGTTACAATGTGGCAATGAGGTATAGGGTCGTTTAACAAACCTTTGGCTATAAGCCCTGATGGGTGCGACACATCTGCCAATAGCAATGCACCTACACTGTCGGCTATTTTGCGTAAGGTAGCATAATCCCAATCGCGACTATAGGCACTTGCGCCACATATAATCATTTTGGGTTTTACTAATTTTGCTTGCGCTTCTATTTTATTAAAATCTATTAATCCTGTTTTTTGTTCTACACCATAAAAATTAGGCGAGTATAATTTACCCGAAAAATTTACCGCCGAACCATGCGTTAAATGTCCGCCATGACTTAAATCAAAACCTAAAATAGCATCGCCTGGTTTAAGGCAGGCTAACATTACTGCGGCATTAGCCTGTGCGCCCGAGTGCGGTTGTACATTGCTATACGTTGCGCCAAACAGTGCGTTAAGTCTATCTATGGCTAATTGTTCTATTTTATCTACCACTTCGCAACCGCCATAATAACGCTTACCAGGATAACCCTCAGCGTACTTGTTAGTAAGTACCGAACCCATAGCTTGCATTACTTGCTTGCTTACATAGTTTTCGGAAGCTATAAGCTCTATACCAACGGTTTGACGTTCTTTTTCTTTTTTTATTAAGTTAAATATTGTTGCGTCTTTTTTCATGTTTAGTGTGATAATTAGTTGCGTAAAAATAATAGATTATGTAACGTAAATAAAAAAAACATTTGCCATGGCAATTTGTGTTTTGTTATTCACCTCTTGGGTGTGGAATACTACTATTACAACTTAACACTATAGCATCTTTGTAGTGGTTTTAGTTCCTTGTACTAAAGTCCTTAATTTAAAAAATTAGATTTAATTAAAATTCAGCAAACTTATTTACCTATATAATTATGAAATTTACAAGTAACAACCATACAATCGGGACGATTGCGGTAGCACAAATTAAGGTTATCTAAGGCTTGCGATAGCGATGGAGTTATTTTTCACTTTGTATTTTATAATATTTAAATCCTAATCTACCTGTTATTATGCAAAGACTTATATTGTCTCCTATTTTGTATTTATTATTAAAAGCTTTACCAAAACTGAGTCTTTCTGTTTTTTTACCATTATTAATAAAAACATAATAATTTTTTTGTTTTGAACCGCTTTCTCCTATATTTTGAATAATATATTCTTTACATTCTTTTTTTTGGATTAAGGATTCATTTACAATACTTCCAAGTCCAAAGAAAATAAGCATAAATACAAATGGCAAAGAAAAAAAAAGTCCAATCCCTTTAGAGTTTTTATAGGTTTTAACATTCGGAATAAAGTAGTTTAAAACAAAATAAATAGCCATTCCGAATAAAAGTCCTGTAAAAACCAATAGAGTAGAAAATGTTAACCAGTCAAGATAATTATCAATGTCTTTTAGTCCAATTACAAGAAAAAGTAAAGATCCAATTCCAAAATATGAAATGATTTTACTTAAAATTTTTGTGGTATTATTTCTCTTGTTTTTCATTATTTAAGTTGTAATTATTTAGAAATACATTTTTATAGTGTTAAATACAACTAAAATTATTCCGCAGCCAATAATCTAAACGTAAGCCTATGATAAGGCGTAGTACCATGCACTGCTATACCTGCACGATGCGCTTTTGTGGGATAACCTTGGTTTTTATCCCACGCATATACTGGGTGTTGCGTATGTAAATTAGCCATATAATCATCTCGGTATGTTTTTGCTAATACACTTGCGGCGGCAATACTGGCGTACTTTCCATCGCCTTTTATTACGGTAGTGTGTGGTATATTGTTAAAGGGTTTAAATCTGTTTCCATCTACTATTATGTGCGCTAACGTATGTTTTTTTGCAACAATGGCAAGGGCTTTGTGCATAGCTAGTATAGACGCATTAAGAATATTTATGCTATCTATTTCTACATTATCTACAAACCCAACAGCGTATGCAATGGCTTGTTGTTCAATAATGGGGCGTAGCTCGTTGCGTTGTTTATGTGTAAGTTGCTTTGAATCATTTAACAATGGGTGATAAAAATGAGCAGGCAATATAACCGCCGCTGCTACTACAGGTCCTGCCAAGCATCCACGCCCTGCTTCGTCGCAACCCGCTTCTATTATATTGGGAAGCAAAAAATTAAGTAGTTTGTTTTTGATTAATGCCATGGCTATAAAAATTATAGAATATTGCACAAAGAAAACTGATTTTACAATTGATTTGTTATTTATATTTGTACAAAATTTAACATCTAAAAAAACACCTAATTATGGCTGCTAAAACAGATAACTTTCAACACCCCGATTATTATTTAATGGACGATATGCTTACCGACGAGCATAAACTAATACGTGATACCGCTCGTGCGTGGGTAAAAAAAGAAGTAACGCCAATAGTAGAGCAAGCGTGCCAAGATGCTAAGTTTCCAAAACAATGGATAAAAGGCTTAGGCGAAATAGGTGCTTTTGGCCCTTATATACCTACAGAATATGGTGGTGCAGGTTTAGACCAAATATCTTATGGCTTATTAATGCAAGAGTTAGAACGTGGCGATAGTGGCTTACGCTCAACAGCATCAGTACAAAGTTCATTAGTTATGTATCCAATATATACATACGGTAGCGAGGAACAACGTAAAAAATATTTACCCAAATTAGCTACTGGCGAAATGATGGGTTGCTTTGGATTAACTGAGCCCGACCACGGTAGCAACCCGTCAGGAATGCTTACTACCATTAAAGATATGGGCGACCATTATTTATTAAACGGTGCTAAAATGTGGATATCAAACGCACCATTTGCTGATATAGCAGTAGTGTGGGCAAAAGACGAAGCAGGCGACATACGTGGCATAATAGTAGAACGTGGTTACGCAGGCTTTACAACACCCGAAACACACGGTAAATGGAGCTTACGTGCAAGTGCAACAGGCGAATTAGTATTTGATAATGTAAAAGTGCCTAAAGAAAATTTATTACCTAACGTAAAAGGATTAAAAGGCCCATTGGGTTGCTTAAATAGCGCACGTTTTGGTATAGCTTGGGGTGCAATAGGTGCAGCTATGGATTGTTATGATTCGGCACTTAATTATGCCAAAGAGCGTATCCAGTTTGGTAAACCTATTGCTGGTTTTCAATTAACACAAAAGAAATTGGCCGAAATGATTACCGAAATTACCAAGGCGCAATTGTTATGTCATAGATTAGGTACACTTAAAAACGAACATAGAGCTACACCTGCACAAATATCAATGGCTAAGCGCAATAGCGTAAATATGGCACTAGAGGTAGCACGTGAAGCACGCCAAATACATGGTGGAATGGGCATTACGGGCGAATACCCAATTATGCGCCACATGATGAACTTGGAATCGGTTGTTACTTACGAAGGTACACACGACATACACTTACTTATAACAGGTATGGACGTTACAGGCTTAAATGCGTTTAACTAAATAGTATATTTTAATAT
>JBEBIC010000131.1:0-7834 GCA_040080595.1 Bacteroidia bacterium
TTTCTTTCCAATTATGCAACATAAATATAATATCGCAATCAAGTAGGGCTTTTAAGTCCTCACGCATATAGCAAGCCAAGCATCCCAATCAATACCACGTTTTTTTTCACATACTATTTTTTCAAATTCTACAGGTGGTGTAAAATAAAATCTTAGTTTTAAGTAGTAGTATATTAATTTAAAATTCAACATAAGCATTTAAAATTATTAAACTATAACCATTATCTAAAACTCCAACTACTGCGGTATAATTACTATCTCCATAATTGCCAACCCATACAGGAGTATTTTCAGTCATTGTATATTCACCACCTTTATACCCTTGATAGTCTTTACCAATAGCCCATTTTAACTCATTTAAAATATCTTTAGCATTTATTTTTTTTACTGCATTTGGGTCTTTATTATATTCAATTTCTCCATATCCTAATGCAATCTCCTCATAAAAACCCCTCCAACTATGCAAATTCGTTGGCACGAAGTTACCAAAATCAAAACATATTCTTTTATATTCTCCATTGCTTGTTGTACATCCTACACTTTCAATTTCGGCAATAAATTCACCTAATGTAAGTTGCTTTGTTTTTTGATATTTTACTTCTCTTGAAGCGTTTTTTTCTATGCTCATTGTAGTGTTTTTTTATAGTTTATAAATATTTGAAGTCCTAAATTAGGGTGTACGCAATTGCGAAGTATTTGAACGGGGCAATGGTTGTTTTTGTAATAAATAACTTCATCAAAATAAATGTCAAGCCACTTCATCATTTCTTTTTTACCCTCCAAATTTGACTTAGTAATAAAGCCCTTTGGTTGCTTGACCTCTTCTGCATCAATTATAAAATTAGCCCAAAACAAATGCCTGCCTATTATTGCTGTTGGTTGTATAAGAGGTGTATAATATGGCTTTACATTTTCTACAACCCACTTCCCTTTAAAAAAATGTTGCAAGAATATAATTACTTCATATAGTTTAAAATCGGGGTAGTCGGCTACTTTGTGGCGTGTGGCTTTCATCATTTTACTATGCTTTTGGCAGGGTGGCGATATCCAAACGAAGTCGTAATTTTCGTAATTGTTTTTTAAAAATTCATACGCATCGCCTACTATTATTGTGTCATTTGGATATAACTTATGATATAGCCCTGCAATTTTAACATCATTCTCAACGGCTGTAATATGCCCGCCAGTCCAATACCTCCTATTACCACCAACACCTGCGCATAAGTTAAGTATTCTCATTTTCAAATATTATAGGCATACCTAATTTCATTGCTATACTATATTCAAATTTTGCACCGTCGCTTTCTTTCCAATTATGCAACATAAATATAATATCGCAATCAAGTAGGGCTTTTAAGTCCTCACGCATATAGCGTTCCCAACTTTTGTCGTGGTTGTGTGGCAGGGTCATCGGGTTTATAACATCATAACCAAGGTGTTTTAAAGTTTCTTCAGTAGCATCAAACAATACTTTTGCCTCCTCTTCAATACCGCTTATTTTACCACTTATGTATACTTTTTGTATTCTATTATCGTTGCTCATTTTACTGTTTTTCTAAAGGTTTATTTTTTTAGTAGTTGTTTGAAATTATACCCTCCTGTTTCCTCTCCATACATAACCCTGTATCTAAAGCATAGGAAGTAATAGTTTATTTCCACTACATCTTTATCTATAACTCTTTTATATCTACTATAATACAACATCCACATACCTAGTGTTATATATAGATTTCTATATGTTCTTTGTTTACGTTCCATTGGTTTTAATTATTTTACCTATAATTCTTCCCGAAGCCTTTTAGCTGTTGCTTCAAATTTATTCGCTAAAACTAATTTTGCCTCTTTACGAGTTTTTAAATTTTTATCTAAAATAGCTTGTAATATTTCTTTATATACCCTTATTGGCTGTTCACATTCGTCTATTAAAATATGATAGTTTCCGCTACCTATAGGGTGTATGCAATGGTATTTATACCATCTTACTTGTCTATAATCTACATCGTAAATTTTATCCCCTTGTTTTAACTCAGTTATTAATTTGCTCATTTTATACTTTTATCAAAATTAGTACAATGGTTACATTGCTCCGTGCATTGTAACTCGGGTTGGGTGTGCAGGTGGCAGTACCTAGTATTACGTGGTAATAACACAAATTTATTTGTGGAAAGAGTGTCGTCTACTTCATAATAATATCCATCATAGTTAGGTTCTACATGAAAACAATTCCAAGCGTTTATTGAAGCTACTTGAAGTCCACAATATTCGCCTACCCATTTTATAGGATATTGTATGCCTGTACTTACGTTTTGTACAACATCGCCTAATGATAGCTTTAGTGTTTTATTCATCTTTTATCCAATTAGCATCGTTATTAACTATGTCCCATTTTATAAGTTGTTTCATACACGCTATTTTAGCACAACTACTCATTGTACTAATATCGTCAGCTACAAAGCAAAACCTACGTGTTACATCATACCATATTGTAAAAGTTTGCCTATGCAATTCTTTTTTAAGGTTACGCATTTCATACTCTGCTCTTACAAAATCTTCATTGGCATTCTTACCACTTATTTTTTTGTTTAAGGCTCGTGCCTCATCTGTTAATCTTCGTAAATTAACTTTTTCATTTTCTAAACCTGCCATTTTCATTAGGTTTTAAAGTATGTTACCCTCATTAATAAGGGTAACATACTGGTTAATACTATTTACCAAAATCCATATAGCCAATTACACTACCTAACGGTGTAAATGTGCCTATAGTATAAATTACTTCGGCTTTATAACTTGGTTCAAAATCACAACTACATAGTTTTACTATGCAACTAATTTGTCCAATTACTAATCCTATTATAAGAGCAAAATAAGCCCCAAAAATTACACACCCTTCTATTTTCATTTTTATTTATTTTTAAATATTAATACTATTTTTCATAATCTCTCCAACCCTCTTTTCTTAGCCACGTTTCGGGGTCTTTTTTGCTGCGCCATCTATTATTCATTTGGCTACAAAAACTATTGTATTTACGCACACCTTGTAGTGCATTTTGCTTATCAGCATTGCTTAATTTGTTCCACAATATTTGCGAACCCTTTTTACTTACTTTATAGCCATACAGTTCCCAAAATTGCTCAAATGGTATAATACACTCTACCTCTGTACATACTGCGCCATTACTCCATTTATAGGCTAATAATTCGGGTAATGTTATAGGTACTATACTCATAAAGTTTATACGCTGCTTTGGTTTAAGTGTACTTGCACTAAAATCTATAATCGTAAGTACCTCCTCAGTATAAGTTATAAGTATAGTACCAAGAGTTATAGCTATTTCATACTTTTTCATAACTAACTATAGCTAATAGTTACCCACCATACACCGCCCACGTTTCTTTTTGTGCTACCTCCATACCGCTTGCGGTTATGGTTTTGCGTAGCTTAGCATCGTCTTTGGCTTTGGTTAATATTACCTTATCGTTTAGCTCTACACTTACACATTCGGCATCGTGGCTTACTGTGTTTAGTAGTAACTCACGTGCTTTGTCATCGCCTTTTAGTACATCGCTTACTTTTAATAGTACGTAAGTGCCGTTGGCAAACTTCACTTTAAAATCTTCGCTCATCAACTCGTTATGCTCCTTGGCATATTTTAGCAATGCGTCTTTAAGCGGTTTCATACGTCCGTCTAGTTCTTTGGCTTCACGGTTCAGTTGCTGAAACTCCGTTGCTACAGTTTCAATACTCATTTCTTTTTTGTTGGTTGCTTTTTTCATTGGTTTGTTGGGTTTTAGTGCTATTACAACATTATAATAGCGGGGTTTTTACTGTTAAATTATTAATACGTTGTGCCAATAGTTCGTAACGCCGTTTTAAATTAGGGTATAATTCAAATTCATTATTCAAATTGCGCAAACTATACAGTACCGTTGCGTGGTTTTTCCTTACTTTTGTGCCTATTGCACTAAGGCTTAAATTTGTATTATGTTTAAGCCAATACATAAAAAACGTGCGAGCTCGTACATACTCAAAACTTCTACTTTTTACAAGCAAATCGCTTACATAAAACTCTTCCTCTATTATTTTTTTTACACCCAAATAATTTGGGTCATTTTCAAACACATTATGTATCTTATAGTTTATTTCTACAGGCACACCTGTATATTTAATTATTAGTACTTCTACTTCTTTAAGTAGCGCACTTATTTTAGTATCTACTTCCATTGCTTTACGTATTAAGTTCGGTTCATAAATGCGTGGTGTGGTTTAGCACGCTCATCGTTTATTATGTAGGGTATGTTACCCCCATATCTACTGCGCACAAAGGCTACATAGTTTATTACTGATACTTTTATATCCACCATATACTCTATATCCTTAGCGCTTTGGCTCTTAGGTTTGTTACCCTCGGCCCACGCCACAAATACAAGCATTGTGTTTTTAGCCAGTGCATTTAGTTGTATGTATTCGGCTTTAGTCATCGCTATGTAATCCAAGCTATCTACTATTATTACACTGGGCTTACTTCGTTTTTTAACAGCGTTTAAAACATCTTTAAACGCTATTTCATACGCCAATGTTATGTTTTTGTTGTGCAACAAATTATTGCGCTCAAATGCCATTTGCAAACTTTTACTATCGCCCTGTTCTGCACTAAAGTACAGTACCTTGCCAAAGCCACTCATATAGTTAGCTAATTGGCACGCAAGTTCGGTTTTACCATTACCACTATTACCATATATAAGCAACCTACTTCGCCATTCGGGCAAACCAAAGGCATCAGCCCATACACCCTCAAAGCCTATTTCCTTGTAGGTTCGCTTTGCAAACTTTGCACTAGTTATCTTTTTCATCAGTATAGCTTTTTAGTATTCCTTGCAAGGCTTCTATTAGCTGTGGCAAATTATCCATTTCCACAGCGGAAAAATCTCTACATTGGTTTATTGCCAACCAATCGCCCTCTATTTCTTTATGTATTTCAAACGATAATTCGCTAAAGTGTTTTTGTTTTATTACTTCTCCTAACATAATTTTATTTTTAAACGTTATTACTCTCTAACTTTACTTACCCTATGCTCTACTACCTTTTTAAACTTCGCTACTAAGGCTATTAGTTCGCTATGGCTATAGTCATTAAACTTGCGTTTATCATTGCCTACGCCCATAGTTTCGCACCAATTTTTCACAAACGCAGGTTGCTCTCCTATACTGTAACCCATTGCAAATAGTTGTTTGCGTTTTTTATCTAACGCATCGTTTACTATTGGTTTTACAGCAGGGCTTACATTATTAAAATTGTTTATAAGGTGTTTAGCTTCCTCATCAGTCATTTCGGCACTACTGCTTGTACGCCCTTGGGTAAACTGGCGCACTATGCTTTCTTTCATATCCATTAGTCCACGTTTGGCAAGTATGCCGTGTACTATTTTGTTTTGTGTAGCTGTCATAGCGTTATCGGCTTGCGTAGGTTATATACTCCTGTTGGTAAGTTGGTTTTTCTACCAAATCAATTTTAAAGTTGCTGTAGTTGGTTTCGCTTAACACATTGCATTGTAGTAGCAGTTGGTCGTCGGCTATCCAGCGATATATCCACCAATTCCAAAACTTTGCATCAGCGTTTTGTGTTATGTATTGGTATTGGCTTTGGTTTCCTTGCGCTATACGCTCGGCAAATTGGCAACCGTACTCAAATATCATTTCTTGGTAAGCCGCTTCGCTTAGTTTATACATTGCTAGTATATTGGCTTTGGCTTGTTGCAAAGCCGTATGTTGTGTTGTTGTTCTGTTCATGGCTATATTTGGCTATATATTTGATTTAATAGTGCGCTGTGTTCTCTATTTACAGCCTCTTTGTGTAGGCGTTTGGCTTCGTCTATTTTTACAAACACACCCTGTATTATAGTTCCTTGTTCTTCGTTAAGCCCAAGCACAGGTATAAGTAGTTCAAAGGCAACAAGCCAATCTTCATACACGCTTATTGTTTGCTCTGCCTTAGCTTTAAGTACTAGCATAGCTTTGCTACAGCGTTGCATTTCGTTGTTAAAATCTCTCAAACACTCGTAGTGTTCCGTATGCTTAAAATCCATACCTATTGTTTTATAAAAACAAGCACGTACTACACTCTCCAACGTAGTTACTTGGTAACTGCGTATTTTTACTTTTAATGGTTTCATACTCTTAAAATTTTTGGGTTTGTATTAATCTTTTTAGTAGGCGCATATCCACTACCATATTTATATCCTTGCCTTGTATTTGCTTGCGTACCTTTGGGCAGTTGCTCCATACGGTTTGTATTTTTTCAGCATCAGTAAGTCCGTTGGCGTGGCATATTAGTTTTACATCAGCTATATCAGCACCATTCATACTGTGGTAGAAGCGTCCAAATCGGCTATCTATTTCGTCATAACCTTTACGGCTATAGTCTACGCCACGCTTTATTTCTTTTTTAAGGTTTTCTGTACCGCTTATTACTACGCTTAATACATCTTCGCATTCATTGTATAGTGGTATAAGTATGCGCAATGCTGTTGGGCGCAGTTTGTCGGCTTCATCTATGAGTAGTTGGCATTTCTTTGCGCTACGATCGGTAAAGTATTTACACAGCATACTTATTTTAGTATCTATGGTTACATACCCTTTGGGTATATCTATACCCAGTACTCGCATTACTTCGTCAAGGAACATTCGCCCTGTCCACTCACGGCATCGTATTAAATATACATTGGGCTTGCCTACCATATAACTGTTTATACCTGTACTTTTGCCTGCACCTGCCTTTTCGCTTATGCCTACAAACATACTTTCGGCTTTGCTCATGGCTAAGGTGTTATGCACTATTTGCATATCTCGTGTCATAGCTATATTCCAACTGCTAGGTGCAGTGTAGTTAAGTGCAGCACGTATGGTATTTTCCAATTGTTCTACATCAGCACCGTACTTGCCATTTAGGTATTGGCTCATAGCGGTATCGCTTATTTTACACTTGCGTGCTACAGCACTTGCGCTCCCTAATTTTTCTATTTCACTTTTTACAAGCGATATTAATTCTGCCTTCATTGTGTTAGGTTTTTTATATTTATAATTACTCACTTCTACCTGTATATACATTTCCAAAACTCTTGCGCTTTTCCTCTTCCGTTAATTCCCCTACCGTTTCCTCCTCCTCGTATTCCGTCCCTGCATTCCCCTCTATTGGAGGGGTGCTGTTTACAGCGGGGTGGGTTTCCAACAGATAAGTTTCCGTAGCTTCGCTTATCGCTTTAGTAGTGTATGTAGGTATAAGTGCATTCATCTCATCGGCAGGTAGCAGAGCCAAGGTTTTAAGTTTTATACCCTCGTACTTTTGGCGTGCTACATCTGCTACGTGTCGTGTTAGTTGTTTACCGTGGCTTAGTGCGCCTAAGTTTGCTGCCTTGCCATATACTTGCACAGGTTTAAATTCGTTTACCTCGCATAAGTACTGCCCCACCTCGCTTAGTAATACTACTCGGCTCAAATCCCTAAAATCGTAAAGCAGTATTACCTTAGTGTTAGTGCTTACTATGTCGTAGTGGTTATCGCCCTCTATTTGGTAGTATATTTTTTGTTTGTTTATCTCGGTAGTAATCATACCGCCTGCACCTATTTGTATGGTTTTGCGTAAGTAAAACAAACGTGCCACTTGCCATGGTGCTATGGCTATTACATTTTGCTGTTCGCTTTGTGCGTATAGTTCTTTGGGGCTATAGTGTATTTGGCGTTTGCTATAGGTGCTTACTACTGTAGTATTGTAGCGTTCCATTATACCGTCTTGCACATTGCAGGCAGTATCAAAATCCCACCCTATTTGTTTGCGCA
>JBEBIC010000415.1:0-1668 GCA_040080595.1 Bacteroidia bacterium
GCCGTTAAGTTTATTACTTAACGGCTGTTTGGTTTTATACAAATGGGTGGTTTTTAACTTCCTCTATTTCTTTTTTTATTAGTTTCTTAATATCTCTAAAGTAAGGCAATTCAATTTGCATACACAACGAAATAGCTTCGCCGCTTTCGCCTGCTCTACCCGTACGTCCTATGCGGTGTACATAAGTTTCTGCCTGCTCAGGTATTTCGTAGTTTATTACGTGAGTAAGTTTATCCACATCTATACCACGCGATGCTATATCAGTAGCTACCAATACATTTAAGGTACGTTCTTTAAATCCTTTAAGTGCACGCTCTCGGGCATTTTGCGATTTGTTACCGTGTATTGCTTCCGATTTAATATTGTAAGCGTTTAAATCTTTAGCTACTTTATCGGCACCACGTTTGGTACGTGTAAATATAAGTACGTGGTCTATTTTTTGAGTTTTTAAAATATGTTTTAGCAACGCACTTTTATTGTTTTTTTCCACAAAATAAACTGATTGTTTTATAAGCGAAGCTGTTGATGATACTGGGTTTACCGCCACGCTTACAGGATTTTGTAGTATGGTATTGGCAAGTTTCATAATATCGGGTGCTGCCGTTGCCGAAAAGAATAATGTTTGACGCTTAGCAGGTAGCTTGGCGATAACTTTTTTCATATCGTTTATAAATCCCATATCCAACATACGGTCGGCTTCGTCTAATACAAAATATTCAACAGCATGTAGTTTTATAAAACCTTGATTCATTAAATCTAGCAAACGCCCTGGTGTAGCTATAAGTATATCTACTCCTTTTTTTAAGTGTGCTACTTGATGAAACTGCGATACTCCACCAAAAATAATAGCATGGTTAAAACCTAGATTCTCGCCATATTCTTTAAAATTTTCGCTTATTTGTATTGCCAACTCACGTGTTGGTGCTAGTATTAAGGCTTTAATTTCTTTACGCTGATTAGGCTTTTTGTTTTGCTCCATCAACTGTAATATAGGTAGTGCAAATGCTGCGGTTTTGCCCGTACCAGTTTGTGCGCAACCAAAAATATCTTTGCCCTGCAATATATGCGGAATACTTTTTTCTTGTATTGGCGATGGGCTTTCGTAACCTTTTTTTGCCAATGCAGTAAGCAAAGGCGTAATTAAATTTAATTCGGTAAATGTCATTGTGTGTTGTTGTTTTAAATGTGTGTACTACTTTATCAAAGAAAAAAAATTGTAAAGCATAAATCACTGCACTCAACATTTTACAAAACCTATTGTAAATCAATCTTTAAAAAAAGTTACACAAATGTAGGCTTATTATTGCGTATAACCTATTGCTATTTTGCAACTACTATTTACATACGGTTATTTAAAAAAACATACTCTATGTAGCATTTTTAAACGATACTAAAGCTATGTTACCACTCCTCTCATTATTACTTTTCGTGAGAGGGAATAGTTACTGTAATATAATTACGAGGCGGACATTTTACTAATTGATTACTATATTTTAAATTTTCACTCAAACATGTGAAGGAGTACATTGTATCAGGAAAAAACACATTTGTATTGCTTCTATTTCTAGAAAAAGGATTTGAAAAATAAACCAGTTGTTTTTTATGATATTTATCGTTTATAAATTTTGCAAAAGAGTTTTTCCAAAAGGGAACAATAATATATTTAAC
>JBEBIC010000416.1:0-1646 GCA_040080595.1 Bacteroidia bacterium
GGAGATTTAATTCTATCCTTGCTCTTGTATATCAAATCGTAACGCAACATTATTTCGTGGCTACCTTGGTTGTACTTAAACGTTTTTACGCCATAAGACCAATCAAAACTATAACCTGCTGTAAACTGGTCGGTAAAATTATAACCTACCAACATGCCCAAGGCATCGCCTGTACGAAACATTGCACCTAAGTTAAAACGGTCGTGGAATATAAACGTGGCTGTTACGTCTGCCTCTACTGGTGCGGCTTGCGTTACTTTTACAAACGTAGTAGGTTTTAATTTTATGTTTTCGTTGATGTTTAAAACCGTTCCTGCTATTAAAAAATAGTGACGCTTTTCTTTTGATGTACTTGAGGTATTGCCTATAGTATTGCTCTTAAAATTATTTTGTAATAATTTAGGTGTAGATAATCCTACATAAAAACGCTCTTGGCTATAGTAAGCACCCACTCCAAAGTTGGGTAACAATTGGCTTTTTACATCGCTTGCAAAAGTATTGTCGCCTACGGTTGTAGTTTTTAAGGTAGATAAATTATTACTCATTACGTTTAAACCTGCTTTTAAGCCAAACGCTAATTTGCCTTTGTCGCTTACTTGTATCTTGTAAGCATAATCAGCATAGATAGATTTCATGGCCGTTGGACCTATTTTATCATTCACTACTGATAAACCTAAACCCATTTTGTTGTTTGCAATAGGGCTATGCAAGGTTAAGGTTTGGGTTACTGGTGCACCATCAAAACCTACCCACTGCGAGCGGTGCAAACCTGTTATGGTTAGTGCATCTCTACTACCTGCATAAGCAGGATTTACTGCCAAGGTGTTATACATATAATGCGTAAACATCGCATCTTGTTGCGCTTGTGCTTTGCCTAAAGCAAATACTGATGCCGTTATTAGTACTAATTTTTTCATTGTATAATAGTGTGTTATGCTGTAAAAATAATCTCTTTTGTTAATGTTTGTACTACTTTTCGGTAGGTTGGGTGTTTTTAACTATGTAATATAAAAAACGCTACTTACTTATTTTAGTAAGTAAGTAACGTTTTTATTTAATTATTGACCTATGTAAACGTAACCTTTTATTACGTCTTTACCTGCAACTCCTAAATCTAATATATAAAAATAAGTTCCTACTGGTAATACATCTCCTCCAACGGTTAAGCCTTTGTTGCTTGTTCCGTTCCAGTTGTTTTGGTAGTTACTTTCTTCGTAAACCAAGTTACCCCAACGGTTAAAGAATTTAATTACTGTGGTTGGATAAGTCTCAATGCCTGGTATTACAAACGTATCATTTACACCATCGCCATTAGGGCTAAAGCCTTGCGGTACATCTAAAGCTTCTGGGCGTGTTACATTTATGTAAACAATTGCTGTATCGCATTTACCCACATTGTTACACACTACATACACTAAACTATCTACTCCTACAAAGCCTGCTTTTGGTATGTAATTAAGCGTTCCATCAGCATTTACTGTTACTGTTCCGTGTGTTAGTGTAGTAATAATACTTGGTGTTTCAGTAACTCCTTCGTCATTCTTCAACCATGGAATAGCTACACTTGTTCCGTTTTTAACAGTTGCAGTATCGTTCTTAGCATCTGGTACTGCTAATACATTTATGTAAACTATTGCGGTATCGCA
>JBEBIC010000417.1:0-1644 GCA_040080595.1 Bacteroidia bacterium
GCTTGTCAACTCTACTTCATCATCTAAATCAGGTCTTGTTTCATTTGATAGTATTGTAATCTTACTTTTACCTTTATTTACCCACGTTTTAGCTATGGTATCTAAATAATATAGATTGTGTTTTGAATCTTTATTTTGAGATATCATATTTATTGTAGGTGCTAATTCTTTATTTACAAATAATGGCTCATTCTTTTGAGAAGCTTTGATTTCGCACATTCCAGACGATTCAAATACATACTTAACTCCACTAGAATCATAATTCATTGGAATTCCTGAAACGAAAAAATCAATTGGGTCTAAAAATTCCTTGTACATAATTTTTACGTGACCTTTAGCTATATTACCATATTTATCTAACAACGAATTTGCTGGAAAAACTAATATAGAGCCTGTTTTATGATAAATTGTATCTCCCTTTTCTGCTATTATTTCGTACTCGCTAAAAGGTATATCCAAAGTTTTAAACGGCTTATTGATAAAGGCTACGGTAGTGTTATTATTTTTTACAGCTACTATTTTCTTTTCTTTTTCTTCGTGCCAATCTACTACCAATACCGTAGTTATGGCAAGTACCAACAACAATCCTCCAAAATACTTACGGTTTATAAACCGTTTGTAAGTAGGGCGTTGTATTACGCTTTCGTACACCGTTTTAAAACGCTTGTTGGCATTTATTTCTTCGGGTGTAAGTTCGGGGCGGTTAAGGTTTATTTTTATATTATTAGGTTCCATTGTGCTGTTATTTTTTAGTAATAAGTTGTTTCAATTTTTCTATTACTCGGTAGGTTTTTGTTTTGGCGTTTATCTCTGTAATATCAAGTATTTCGCCTATTTCTTTAAATGCACGCTTTTCAAAAAAACGCATTTCTATCAGTAGCAAATCATCAGGTGCTAAGGCGGTAAGTGCTGCTAACAAGGGTTCGTATTTTTCTTCGCCCTCAGTGTTTATTTCGTGTAGTACATTGGTTATTTCGTCCACGTTTACGTTTAACGCCTGTTGCGCTTTATTACTACGAAATAGTAGGTTAAGTTCGTTCATGGCTATGCGGTACAACCACGCGCTAAACGGTACACCTTGCGGTGTGTATTTGTGCAAGTTAGCCATAGCCTTGCAAAACGTTTGTTGCGTAAGGTCAAACGCCAAATCTTTGGTATCTACACGTTTGTAAATAAATTTTAAAATAGGTTCGTAGTACCTGTTGTACAGTACATCAAACCGTGCAGGATTATGTTGCGCGCGTTTTATTTCGTCCGCTTCATTGGCTATCTGCTCAGGAGATACGTTATAATTTGATGAAGCACTTGTCATGGTGTGTTATTTTTTTAATTCGTCATCATAATACACAAGGGTACAAAAAGATACACTGTTTTGTAAAATAATTTTTTGCAAGGTAAGTTTTAGTAATTTCAAAATTAATTATTAAGCAACGTACTACATTATTAAATACCTATATTTGAATGTATATAACCCACACAACACCTTTGTATTATGACCCGCAACACCGCCCTATTATTTGTTTGTACTGCGCTTAGCACTACACTAGCCTGCAAAAAAACCGAAACCCTACCCGAAGTTATTCCTGTAGTAAACACGCCATTAACCAACGGCGTACCTACTGATAAAAAACAAAATGGGTATTT
>JBEBIC010000418.1:0-1639 GCA_040080595.1 Bacteroidia bacterium
TGTAGAGGGTGCGGGTGTTGTAGGCGAACAACCTATACTAGCACCCAACCAAAAATTTGAGTATAATTCAGGCTGTAATCTCAATTCCGACATGGGTTATATGCAAGGTTATTACACCTTTGTAAACACTATTACCAACGAAGAGTTTAAAGTACAAATACCTCGTTTTGAATTAATAGTACCTGAGAAGTTGAATTAAAACAGGGTGCTTATAACAATTAAAACACTTGCAAAAGCTTTGTTTTGTGGCTTTTTATATAGTTCTAAATTGCTATTTAGGAGATAAGAACCTAATTTTTGCGTTGTTAAGATTGTCGTAATCTGTTGTTTCAAATATTATAATTATTTGTGCGTTGTGAGAATTTGTTATAGGCGGAAAGTCAAAGTTAAATTTGCCTGTGTGCCACTCGTTTAATTGGGTTTCTCTAAATTGTAGCAAACTCCGTTTGTTCCAATAGTAAAAGTGATCGCCCTCTCTAATACTTGTTGTTATTTGTGTTGGCGATGTGCTATAAAAATGATTGTCAAATTGAAACACAATACTACTCACTGTTGCAAAGTTGGGGATACTATCTGTTGGCAAATTTAGTATTGGGGCACCGCTTATACTTTTGTCTATAAATACATTACCAAGATTTATTTCTTTATTTACGTTGTAATTGTTTTCGTTAATAGGAATTTTCCACAGTAAGCCTCTATAGTTATCGTCCGTTTTTAAAAACAATTCCCAAAACTTGGCTTTGTCCATATCTATCCAATGCAAAAAATACTCTTTGTACTGATAGGTTTGAACAATATTAATATAGGAGGTTATTCCCCCAACTACTACTACAATAGGTATAGCAAATGTTAATCGTATATTACTTAACCATATTGCCAAAGGAATAAATAGCAACGTGTAATAGTCTATATAGGCCCTCAAACCAAAGCTACAGCCGTAATACCACGACCACCACGATGACAATACATACGTTAAAATACTAAAAAACACAAGCCATGATAGTACAAAATAATAACGCTTAGTTTTTAAATGCCATACTAAACTAATTACTGATAAAAACAAAATAGGCGTATATACAAACAGTCCTTTTTTGTAACCAAATAAAATGTTGAAGAATTCGGGGTTGCTAAAATCAAAACTTTCGCCTTGGTAAGAATACACTATAAAATTGCCAGTTTGTAAATACCACACTGTACATTGAATAGCAATAATACAGCATGCTAAAATAGCACCTATGGCCAATTGTTTTTTGTAGTTAAGCGTTGTTACACATGTTGTTTTAAAATTTTGGAATGAACCAGCTAAAAACGGTAATGCCAAAATAATCAGTACATTTATTTGGCGTAGTATAATTATAAACCCAAGTAAAATAGCTATATATACTATGTATTTGGGCGTGTGTGTTTTAAAATAAATGAGTGAATAATATACGAACGCAGTAATGCAAAATAATGAATAAATGTGGCTAAAGCCCGCGTCGGCATTTAAGTAGTGAGTAAGTGATGTGGATAAAATTAGTAGTGCTTGTATAGCTATAATAGCCCAAGGTTTTACATTGTATAGCTGTAGTGTTTTTTTAAAAAACAATAGCGTTAAAAACGCATAAAATATAGCGGCGTAAAATATAGCTTTATGAAA
>JBEBIC010000419.1:0-1632 GCA_040080595.1 Bacteroidia bacterium
GTACTAATGCTTTGAACGCCTCTGGGCTATTCATTGCTAAGTCCGCCATTGTTTTACGGTTTAATTTAACACCTTTAGCGTTAATTTTACCAATAAACTCTGAGTAACTCATATCAAATTCGCGTACTGCTGCGTTTATACGAACAATCCATAATGCACGGAAGTTACGTTTTTTTGCTCTACGATCGCGAAATGCGTATTGCTGACCTTTTTCCCAAGTATTCTTGGCTACTGTCCACACATTTTTGCGTGATCCAAAATAACCTTTGGTGCGTTTGAGTATTTTTTTTCTTCTTGCTCTCGAAGCTACGTGATTGACTGAACGTGGCATGTTTTTTAAGTGTTTTGTTTTAAGCGACTAATGTGTTTCAATTAATACTTGTGCTTTTCAACTGGTTTTTTACAATTTTTATTTAACCTAATTGCTATTGTTTACAATAGCTTTACTTACTATTTAACTAGTAATAAACGTATGCGTGAAGCATCGCGTTCGTGTACTAAGCCTGAGTGTGTAAGTGCTCTTTTTTGTTTGGTAGTTTTCTTAGTAAGAATGTGGCGTTTGTACGCGTGCTTACGTTTGATTTTACCAGTTCCAGTTATCGAAAAACGTTTTTTCGCACTAGAATTAGTTTTCATTTTTGGCATAATTATCTTGTATTGAGTTATTATTTTGAGTTGGCGAATGTACACATTTACTTTTAGCAAACAAATATTATTGCACCTAAAATTTGTATTATTTTAAATTAGCTATTTTATGCGCAGTAAACTACCTTTGCAAAAATAATAAAAATTAATCCCTACCAAAAATAATGAGACCTACGCACACCTACATAGCCAAAACACTAATGAATTTTGAAGAGTTGCTTGCCGACGAACTAGAAGCATTGGGCGCAACCGACATAGAAATACTTAACCGTGCAGTAAAATTTACGGGCGATAAAGAAGTAATGTACAAAGCCAACTACTACTGCCGCACGGCTTTGCGCATATTGCAACCCATAACTACGTTTAACGTAACCAACCAACAAGAGCTATACGACAAAGTAAAAGCCGTAAAATGGGAAGAATATTTTACTGAAAAACAAACCTTTGCTTTTGATACTACTGAAACAAAATCGGAGTTTACTAACTCGCTATTTGTATCTATGAAAGCCAAAGATGCCGTAGCCGACCGTTTTAGAGAGATAAAAGGAATACGCCCGTATGTAGATAAAAAATTTCCTGATATGCGCATAAACATACACATATTTAGAGAAAGTGCTACACTATCATTAGATACCTCAGGCACATCATTACACAAGCGTGGCTACAGGACGGATAGCACCAAAGCACCTATTAACGAAGTACTATCGGCAGGATTAATAATGATGACTCGTTGGGACAAAAAATCGTTGTTTATAGACCCCATGTGTGGCTCGGGAACTAACCTTATAGAAGCTGCTATGATGGCTTATAACATGCCTGCTGGCTACCACCGCAAGGAATATGGTTTTGAAAATTGGTTGAATTTTGACCCTGTACTTTGGAACGAAATACGTGCCGAAGGCAAAGCCAATATACTTACCGAAGGTCCCGAAATTATTGGTATTGATAGTGCAACATCTGCCGCCATTATTGCTAAAAATAATATTA
>JBEBIC010000420.1:0-1621 GCA_040080595.1 Bacteroidia bacterium
TCAAATAACTGTACTTTATTTAATTTAAACTCTTGTTTTGCTACAACAAAAACGGAAGTTTGGAGTAATAAAATAAATTTAAATTCTATTCAAATTAGTTTTAACAGACCTTTTGTATTGAATAATGATACTATTCCTGCTAATTACAACATATTTAACAATACAAGTATTAATATGAATACACCCATTATTCAGAAAAATGCAGAAAGGGGAGATAATGAAATATACATAACTGTAAACGAACGTTTATATTCCTATTTTAGATTTGATAAAAATATGTACGTTGTAAAATTAAATTGTACAACAGACGATGGCAAAATATTTGAAAAAACATGTAAAGTTGTTTTTAGAAAATAATCAATGAAACTATTCCTTCTCCTATTTTTCATTTCGTGTACTGCGCTAGCGCAAGACTCTACGGTTACTCGTAGCGATTATGATACCTCGGTGCTATGTGTGTTTAAGTATTTTAAAAACAATACTCCGTATAAATATTACGAAAAAAAAGGCGCAGTATTACACGGCAAAACTTATGATTATTATCCCAATAGTTTTATACGTTATCATCGTAATTATTGGAATGGCGTATTGCACGGTATGCAATGCTCCTTTACCGATGAGGGTACATTAGTAAAAACAGAAAGCTATACCAAAGGCACGTTAAATGGGCGTCAGCGCACATATAGCAATGGTTATTTGGTTACAGATATTAATTATAGCAATGGCGTGTTATCAGGCGAAAGTCGTACTAATTACCCAACATCTAGCTTTCCGCAACAAATAATACAGTATGCCAATGGCAAAAAAAATGGCGAGGGAAAATACTATTACGCAGGTAATTTTATAATGACCGAATACACTTACGTAAACGATAATTTACAAGGTATTAGCCGTACTTTTTATGATAATGGAATGGTACAAAGCGTAGGTAGTTACGTTAATAACGAAGAGGAGGGCGAGTGGAATTATTTTACCACTGATGGCGCACACGAAAAAACGGTAGTGTATAAAAAAGGTGTGGCAATAAAAACTATAGATATTAAAAAGTAAATTTATTGTAACATACATACCCCAGTAAACTGGCTTGATGCTCAAACCATACCCCATAATAATTTTTGCTGTACCACTTGCCACGTTTCCATTTGTACTTAAATAGTATTGCACGCACAAAGCTCGGAATGCCTATTAACACTAAGTAAAACCAACCATAATACTTACTTTGTATAGTATGCCCAAGTTCGTGCAATACGGTGTGTCTGTTGCTTTTATCTCCTACAAATACATATTTACCTAACGATACACCTGCATTGGCGTGCATAGCAGTAGTGTATATTACTGTTGAGTTATTTATAGTTATAATTTTTGTTTTTGTTATACATGTATAATAAACGTACCCAATAATAAATTGAGGCAATTGCCACATAAATAAATGCAAGGGCATTATTAAAACGAGATGTATTTAGCAGGATTTAAGGCTTCGCCTTTGCGCCAAATTTCAAAGTGTAAATGCGGGCCAGTACTGTGTTCGCCCGAGTTACCTACTATGGCTATGGCTTCGCCTACTTTTACTTTATCGCCTACTTTTTTAAGTAAAGTAGCATTGTGTTTATACACGCTTATA
>JBEBIC010000132.1:0-7637 GCA_040080595.1 Bacteroidia bacterium
CCTATGTGTTTTAGTTTTAATACAAGATGCTTAAAACAATATAGCCCACAGTTTACACCATGGGCTATATTGTTTTATATTGTTACACACTACATGTATTTAATTAGCAAACATATTAAGCAATTTTCCAATGTTTGTTTTAAGTTCTTTGCGTGTAATTATTTTATCTAAGAAACCTTTTTCAAGTACAAATTCGGCAGTTTGAAAACCTTCGGGTAAATCTTTACCAATGGTTTCGCGTACTACACGAGGACCTGCAAATGCTATTAATGCTCCAGGTTCGCTTATGTTTAAGTCGCCAAGCATTGCAAACGATGCCGTAACACCGCCTGTAGTAGGGTCAGTTAAAAACGAAATATACGGTATGCCTGCCTTTGCCATTAATGATAGTTTGGCTGATGTTTTTGCCATTTGCATTAAGCTGTATGCAGCCTCCATCATACGTGCGCCACCCGATTTTGAAATAATCATTAACGGTACGCGATTAGCCAAACAATAATCTATAGAACGCGCAATTTTTTCGCCTACTACTGAGCCCATTGAGCCACCTATGAATTTAAAATCCATACAAGCTATCATCAAATCGTTACCATCTACTTTGCCGTAAGCCGTGCGTATAGCGTCGTTCAGTTCGGTTTTAGTTATGGTATCGGCAAGGCGAGATGTGTATTTTTTGGTGTCGGTAAAATTAAGCGGATCGGCCGATTTTACTCCTGCGTTTATTTCGGTAAATACGTTATCGTCAAACAATAGTGCAAAATATTCTTCGCTACCAATTTTTTCGTGGTAAGCACACGATGTACACACCCAACTATTGTCTTCGTGCTCATCAGTTGTAATAATAGTTTTACACTCTGGACACTTGTACCACAAGCCGTCTGGCGTTTCTTTTTTATCTTTGGTTGATGTAGTAATACCTTCTTTTATGCGTTTGAACCAACTCATATTTTGTAATTTATTTTGTAAAAATAATAATGTAAATTATGCTATGGTAATGCTGTTATCCAAGTAAATGTCTTGTATAGCAGTAAGTAATTCTATACCTTCTTTTACTGGTTTTTGAAACGCTTTACGTCCGCTTATTAAACCTTGTCCGCCTGCACGTTTGTTTATAACTGCTGTGGTTACTGCTTCTGCAAGGTCGGTAGCGCCTTTACTTTCGCCACCTGAGTTTATTAAGCCCATACGCCCCATGTAGCAGTTAGCTACTTGGTAACGGCATAAGTCTATTGGGTTATCGGTAGTTAATTCGCTATATACTTTAGGGTGAGTTTTGCCATAATTTATAGCATTGTAACCGCCATTAAGTGTAGGTAGTTTTTGTTTGATGATGTCTGCCTGAATTGTAACCCCTAAGTGATTAGCTTGTGCAGTTAAATCGGTTGAAGTGTGATAATCTACACCATCTTTTTTAAAGCCATTGTTGCGTATATAACACCACAATACAGTAGGCATACCTAACTGATGTGCGTATTCAAAGGCTTCAGCAATTTCAACTATTTGGCGTGACGATTCTTCGCTACCAAAATAAATAGTTGCGCCAACTGCCGTTGCGCCCATGTTCCAAGCATCTTTAATTTTACCAAACATTATTTGGTCAAACTTATTAGGGTAAGTTAAAAACTCGTTGTGGTTTACTTTTACTATAAACGGAATTTTGTGTGCATACTTGCGCGATACTGATGCTAACACCCCAAAGGTTGATGCTACTGCATTACAATCAGCTTCGTAAGCTAATTTTACAATATTTTCGGGGTCAAAATACATAGGATTAGGTGCAAACGATGCTCCTGCACTATGCTCTATACCTTGATCTACAGGTAATATACTCATGTAACCTGTGTTTTTTAATCTACCCGAACCGTATAGTAATTGTAGGTTACGTATTGTTTGATTGTTACGATTAGTATCTTTAAATACACGATCTACGAAATCATTTCCTGGTAAATGCAATTGCGATTTAGCAATAGTTTTACACTCGTGGTTAAGTAGTAATTCGGCTTGTGCGCCTAGCAATTGGATAGTTTGTGCTGATGCCATGTGTTGTATAATTATAAAATTTAAGTAAATACGTTTTAATGATTTAGTGCGAAAATAATATTTTAAATGGTAACAAACGTACAAAAGCACAAAGTAGCTGTTTTTTAATTCTACTTTTACGCAAAAATTAATCTAAAATGAATAACGAAAAATTATACGCTTGGCTTGCTTTTGCGGCAGTGGCTGTGTTTTGGGGCACTACGTTTTTTGCCATACGTATAGGCGTGCAAAGTTTCCCTCCTATGCTCATGGCGGGCTTTAGGCATACTATGGGCGGCGTGCTTATAGGTAGTTATTTTATATGGAAAGGCTACAAACTTCCTACTGGTGCTGAGTTTAAAACACTTGCCATAAACGGAGTATTAATGCTTGTAATAGGCAACGGATTGGTTACGTGGGCGGAGATGTACGTATCGAGCGGATTAGCAGCACTTATATGTGCACTTACGCCTATATGGATTGTAGTACTCAACTCATTTACAGGAAGTAAAGAAAAAATTACATGGACTATTTTTGCAGGATTAGCAATATGTATGGCTGGGCAAGTGCTTATATTTAATACCAATTTAAAAGATTTTGCTAACCCTAATTACACCTTAGGAATTATTGCCATAATAGTAGCTAACTTATCGTGGGCAGCAGGAACGTTATATTCTAAAAACAATACAACTACGGTGCACCCCTTGTTTGGTGCAGGCGTACAAATGTTGGTAGCAGGTTGTATACTTACCACTATAGGCACAGCCAAAGGCGAATGGGCGCAACTACACCCTACTAACGAGGCTATATATGCGCTATTGTACTTGGTTGTATTTGGTTCTATAGTGGGCTATGGGGCGTATATGTATGTAATAAAAGCGTTGCCTACTACCATAGTTTCTACCTATGCGTACATTAATACATTGGTGGCGGTACTGCTGGGTTGGTTGTTTTTAAACGAACAGCTTAACTTTACCTTAGCGCTTGCAATGGCAATAACCATAGGTGGTGTGTGGCTTGTAAATAAGGGGAGGAGGAAATAAAATTGCAGATTATTGAGTCTATTCCGAAATAAACACTATTTCCAAGCAAAAGCAGGCTTGCGTTTTTCTAAAAATGCGGCTACTCCCTCTTTAAAATCGGCTTCGCCAAAGCAGTTGCCAAAGGTTTGTATTTCATATTCAAAACCATCTACACTCTCTGTATAATAGGCATTTACACAGGCTATAACCCCCTTAACTGCTGTGGGCGATTTAGTCATTATTTTGGTTAATATTTCTTTTGATTTAGTAATTACTTCAGTAGCAGGCACTACGTGATTAACCAAGCCCAATGCCAATGCTTCGGGAGCTGTTATCATATCGGCAGTCATTAATAATTCTAACGATTTTGCTTTGCCTATAAGTTGTGTAAGACGCTGTGTACCACTGTAACCAGGTGTTAAACCTAAGTTTACTTCGGGCTGACCGAAGCGTGAGTTTTCGCTTGCTATACGCAAGTGGCAAGCCATAGCAAGTTCAAGTCCGCCACCTAATGCAAAACCGTTTATAGCTGCTATAAATGGCTTTGACGATTGTTCTATGGTATTAAAAATATCACAGCCAAATTGTGCTGTTTCTTTAGCTTGTGCAGGATTAAGATGTGCTAACTCAGCAATATCTGCGCCTGCTACAAATGCTTTTTCGCCTGCGCCTGTAAGTATTACGGCACGTATTTCGGGGTGCTCGTTAAGGTCTTCTATTAAGGTTTTAAGGTCGCTTAATGTTTGATGATTTAACGCATTTAATTTATCAGGACGATTAAGGGTAATGGTAAATATGCCTTCTTCCAATACGGCTTTAATGTTGGATAATGTAATAAGTTCGTTGTTGGCTATGTAATGATTTATCATTGTAAAATGTTGTGTGTTTAAGTAAGTAATTTGTATTAAAAATTGCGATGCTCGCTTACGTATTGCGTAATATAATTTACAATAGCACTGGTATCAGTACCTGGAGGAAACAACTCCCCTACGCCTATTGCACGTAAGGCTTGTGCGTCTTTGTCGGGGATAATTCCACCGCCTGTAAGTAGCACATCGTTTAGCCCTTTTTCTTTCATCATAGTCATAATTTTAGGAAACACCGTGTTGTGTGCGCCCGATAATATGCTTATACCTATTACATCTACATCTTCTTGCAAGGCAGCGTTTACAACCATTTCGGGGGTTTGGCGCAAGCCTGTGTATATAACCTCCATACCTGCATCACGCAAAAATGCGGCTATTACTTTAGCTCCTCGGTCGTGTCCGTCTAATCCTACTTTGGCTACGAGTACACGTATGGGTCTGTTTAAGCTCATTTAATTTAGTTAAAAAATAGTTGTACAAATGTAGCAATATGTGCTACTTTGGTATGACGTGCGTAAGTAAGTTATTAACGCTATTTGTTGAATAGTTTACGTACAATACCTATTACAAAGCACACCAATAAAGCCAGTGCTATGTACGCAGGATATTCGCCCAAGAGCACATATAATGTGGTGCTTGAGTTTAAGTTTATAGTTGCACTAAAAGCATCGTCCTCCCACCAATAGGTATGTTTTACTATATCGCCACGCTGATTAATAATAGCCGAAATACCCGTATTAGCACTACGAGCAACGCTCCTACGCGTTTCAATAGCACGTAAGCGGGCATAACTAAGGTGTTGTTTATAGCCTGGTGTATTGCCCCACCAACCATCGTTGGTTACAATACCTATCATTTGTGCACCTGCACGCACATACTCTGCTACGTAAGCACCATATACCGATTCGTAACAAATAACAGGTGCTATTTTCACCTTATTTTTAACATCGGTAAATACACTTGCATAGTCCTGCACACCAAGGCTACCAATAGTTCCACCCAGATTCATGGCTAGTTTTTCTAATGGTTTTAAAAGTATAGGGAAAGGCATTTTTTCTACCCCTGGTACTAACTTACTTTTGTGGTACAGTTGTATGCTATCTGTACCGTGCATTTGCATAGCGGTATTGTACATATCAAAATAATACCCCTCGCTGTTTTTGCGAGCCGTGTTAGTTGGCGTTTGCGTGGTATCGTAAAACTTATACGTACTTACCCCCATTACCAAGTTTAAGTTGGGGTATTGTTTTAAATACATACGCAAAGTTTTATAACTAGTGCTACTATCCAGCGAGGCTTCGTCGGCATTGGTAACAAGTGTAGTTTCGGGGCAAAATACATAGCGTGTACTATCGTCCAACACGGTAGATGCCAAGGCGAGTGTTTTGGCTAATTGCGCATCTTCGCCCATTGAACCAAATTTTTCGCCATAAGGGTCTATATTAGGTTGTATTATGGCCACTTTTATAGGGTTGATAGTTTCGGTGTAAGTATAATATCGCACCAACGAATACGATATAGGCAGTAGCAATGTAAGTGCAAGCGGCATGTATTTTTTTGGAGAACTTACGGTAGTTGTACTTACTAATTTAAACACTAAAATATTTACTGCCCATACCCACCAACTGCCACCTAAGTGCCCTGTAAACTCGTACCATTGTATGAGTGGTACGTATTCGCTAAATACATTGCCTAATGTAAGCCACGGCCACGTAATGTCCCAGTGTAGGTGTAAGTGTTCAAAACTAATCCATACTGCGGGCAATAGCCAAAGTGCAGCATCTGTTTTTAATTTGCGATAGCCCCAGCTAAACATACTTAACACTATACTCATTAGTAAAGCATTGGCAATGCTGGCAAGTATACCTGCGGTAAGCTCAGCATAGCATACCCAATAGTTGAGTATAAAATTCCATAGTAGCATAGTAAGTTGTGCGTACCAAAAAAATGTTTTGTTGTTATCTACACAGTACTTATGTACTACTAATAAGGGAACAAATGCTATAAATATAAGTGGGGCAACCCCCACTACAGGCCAAGCCACACATAGGAGTAATGCGCTTAGTACGCTATATAAAAGTGCTTTGATAGGTGTGTTTACAGTCATGGTAATGAGTTAGTTTTTTGAGAAAATAAAAGTAATAAATTAAGCTTATGCCCATTGTTAATTATTAATGGTCTTTAACTAATTAATAATTTTACAATGGTAAATGCCGATATAACAAATAAAGAGTGAAATGAAGCGATAGCGAATAGAACTGTATTATTTGTATAATCGGTATAAAGTAGTTTTGTTATTTTCGTAGCAATAAAAACAGCACTAACCAAAAAATGGGGACTCGTAAAACAAAAGTAGTTATCATAATTAATCCAATATCGGGCGTGGGTAAGCAAGGCGTTATAGAAACCCTTGCGCCACAAGTAATAAACGCCTCGTTAGTGGAATACGAAATTGTATATACCCAATATGCAGGGCATTTAACCGAGTTGTGTAAGCACTACGCAACGCTTAATTATGATGTAGTATGTGCCGTAGGTGGCGATGGTACTATGCACGAAGCCGCTAACGGACTTATACACAGCCTTACGGCATTGTGCATAATACCCACAGGTTCGGGCAATGGCTTGGCAAGGCATTTACACATTTCGTTACGACTAAAAAAAGCATTACAACAACTTAATAGCACTAAGCGCATTAGTATAGATTGTGTGCAGTTTAACCATACCCATTTTGTAAATGTAGCAGGTATTGGTTTTGATGCACACGTGGCACACGCCTTTGCTAATGCGGGTTCGCGCGGATTAAAAACATATATAAAAATGTGTATGCGTTCCATACGTGCATTTAAACCCATTACCGTTGCACTAACAACTAATGATAATAAAACAGTACAAGGCACTTACTTTATAGTAGCCATAGGTAATGCAAGCCAATATGGCAACAATGCTACTATATGCCCCATTGCCGAATTACGCAACGGCACTATGTGCGTAACATTAGTAAAACCAATGTCTTGGTGGCAATTGCCTATGTTCCTAACCCGATTATTTACCAGTAAATTAAAACAAAATAAATACATACAATTTATTGAGGCCAATGCTATAACACTTACGCAAAGCGCATCAATAGCGCACCTAGACGGCGAAGCCATTACCAACGCAACAACTATACACTGTAAAATAGTACCCAATGCGCTTAGTGTAGTAGTGGTTTAATTGCAAGTGTTCCAAAGATTAATTAATTGCACTGTTTCAAGTGTTAATTTTAAATTAATGTAACAATGAAAAGAGTTATAACTTCGTAGTAAAATAAAAAAGAGTAATAATTATACAAACTATCGAAGTCTCAGAATTCTACTATATACACTAACAAGTGACGCTGATACTTCGACTCCGCTCAGTAACCAGCTTAACACTTGAGAGAACGGGGAAATAAAAAAGATTAATGAAAAACTTGACTATTTTAATATTATTTATATTGTCCTTTAATTTTACTAAAGGGCAAACAACTATTGATGCCGATTGTACTTTCCTTCAAGAAGCTATAGCTAGTTCAATTTTTAAGATTAATTTTAAAATTGAAGATTCTTTAATTTTAACAGATGCGCTTTTAAATTATAATGATTGCAAATTAGTGTTAAATAATAAAAAAGTATCTATAAAAAAAACGATGGATTTCAGTCCAAATAAAAAAACAGGAAAAGAGTTTAAGAGCGAAGTGGTTATATAT
>JBEBIC010000421.1:0-1619 GCA_040080595.1 Bacteroidia bacterium
GCTGTACGTCCACTTTCCACGGTAAACTCAGGGAATAGCCATTTACCAAGCTGGATTTCAAGATTACATTTTTCAACAATTTCCTTACAGGTGTCGAGCGCGTATTCAATATTAATAGATTCAAACTTTGCGGCTTCTGCAACCGCATGAGCTTTTTTCTCATCATTTGTTTTTTTAGAATCACTTTCTTTTCTGTTTCCTCTATCATTTGACAAGGCTATTTTTTGTTTATTTTCTTCATCTAAATCCTCTATAGCATCTTCTTCATCAACAACATCTATAACCAATTCGGCATCTTCATTACGGTCTTGATATTTATCTATTAATGTAATTAAATTGGTATGATGTTGTAATATTTTTGTTACCGTACTATCAAATGCATACCACGAACTCTCTAAGCGTTTAAGCATTAATATCATCATCATTTTTACTAAAAAATGTTCGCGTTGTTGTTCATCTTTTAATACATCTCTTTTTTGTTTTTTATTGTCTCGTTCTTGTTTTAATAGTAAATAAGTAGAGGGCAAGTAAGCTGATAGGTTTAACTTCATATTGTCCATTAACTCCGCAAAATTTTCCACATCGCCAAAACGCAATGGCGTTTTAAAAATATTTATTGGCACACTGTGTATAGGAAACGTAAGGCTACTGTCGTAGTTAGCTTTAATGTTTTTGCGTGTGCGTGCTACCAACAACGCATCAGTTAATTTAAAAAAATCACTATCTTTTATTTGCTCATGAAAACTCGCTAGTGTTGCGTTAGGCACTGCGCTCCATTTATTAAACGTGCCTTGCATTTGTCTAAATGTAGCATCTACATTATTTACGGCTAAAGTGTCTTTAAATCCGTCGTTTTGCCCTTTTACCATTAGTTTAAACTGGTTACGAATATCCTTAAACGAGTTGTTGATAGGTGTTGCCGATAGCAACAGTATTTTTATTTCGCCTTTAGATTTTTGTAATATTTGCTCTACTAAATACGTGTATTTAATAGATTTTTCGTTGCGTAAATTATGACTTTCGTCTATTACAAACAACTTGGGTTTATCGCTAGTAAAATAATCTTCGTTAAGTTTATTCGTGTGTAAACCACCCTCTCGCAAATCGGTATGAAATTTTATTTCATAGTCTAATTTATCGTCTTCAAACAACGAGTTGTTTTTCTTTAAATATTGTGTCCAGTTTTGCTCCAACTTTTTAGGGCAAAACACCACTATCTCTGTACCCTGCATTTGGTAGGCTTTTATAACCGCAAGGGCAGTCCATGTTTTACCCAAGCCCACGGCATCAGCCAGTATAGCACCGTTGTGCTTGGCTAGCATAGTTATAAGGCTACGCACAGCGCCTTTCTGAAAATCGTATAGTTGTTTGTACACCACCGTATCATCTAATCTGCCCAATTGTTTTTCTACTTCGGCATCGTTATCATTGGTGTTAAATAGCTCAAATAATATTTTGTAATAAATTTGTTCGGGGTTATATGCTTCAAACAAACGAGCAATTTCGTGTATTAAATATTCTTTAAAATTTTGTTTTACTTCCTTTCCGTTTTTATTCAGTATGGTTTTATCGGTATATGTTTTATCATTATTCCACAAGTTGTTAAACCTGTCTCTTAT
>JBEBIC010000133.1:0-7625 GCA_040080595.1 Bacteroidia bacterium
ACCACCACCACCACCACCTGGAGCCATACCTGCGCCTCCAGCAGTACCACTACTACTACATGGTGTTAGAGTACCTCCAGCACCACCCGTAAAAACTCCCCCTCCTTTTCCACCAATTCCTGCACCACTATTACCACCATTGCTTCCATTTTGAATTGTACCAAAACCACCAATGCCAGCGTTTAATCCACCACCACCACCACCAGCACTAATTGTTTCACTAACCAGCACAAAAGAACTATTTCCACCCGTTCCACCCATTCCCATTCCACCCACTCCGCCCGCTCCAACTACTAGACTATATGTATTTGTACTTAATAAGTAGTAGTAGCCCTCAGTAAATCCGCCACCACCACCACCGCCACTACAAACACCACCGCCAGCACCGCCAGCACCCCAAATACTAATTAAGTATATACCGCTACAGGTAGGTGTAAATGAATATGTACCAGGCACAGTATAAATAGTTGCAGTTGGTGTTACCCCAGGGTCTTTATGTATGCTCTCTAATTTCCACACTTTGCCTGCGGGTACCGTTTGTACTGTAGTTACGCTTTTATTTTGGCTATAATCTAATGCAGTACCGTTTATGGTAAATTCTATAACGGCTATAGAATATACATTTTGCGATTGTGCTAAGGTTTGCCCTGCTGCTAGCCACGAGGGTAACTTAATGCCCGATGGGCTATTTTCATCTGCAATAATGTCGTTGCCATCAATTTTAATCATAGGTAAGCATTGCGCATAGCTATTACTTAGTGCCATACAGTATAATGCAAGACATACAAGTAGTGTGTTAAATTTTGTTTTCATAATTTGGATGTATTTTAAGTTGTATTTCGGCTACGCCCAGTAACCGAGGTCTTATTAATTTGTAAAAATTGTATTTATACATTAAAATCCGTCGCAGGTATAGCAGTGCTTACTGCCACCTGAGCTTGAGCTTGGGTTACTTAGGTTTTGCCCTCCTATTATAATCCATTTGGCTTGTGTGGCATTGTATTGTAGTTGTACTACATTGGGGCCTGCTGGGGTTACTACATCGGCATTGGTAAGTGTGGTTATTTGGTTAGCTACTGCTGAGGTTAAATTATTAACTATGGTCATAACTTGAGTGGTAGTATTGTATAGGGTTATTATACGTCCATCAGTTCCTGCTGTTAAGCCACTTACCGCAAAACCTGCGGTAGGACCTGTAATTCTAAAATAGCTAAATGCACCCAATGCAATGTCGTTGTTAGCACCATTGCTTAAGTTTAGGGCAGCGCCTTCTTTGTAGGCCACACTTCCATTTACGTCTAATGTAGTGGTGGGGCTAGTAGTGCCTATACCTACGTTACCAGTAAAACTTTGTATAAATAGTCGAGAATTGCAAACTGGGTCTCCAGCGCATAATATCCCATCATTATTTCCATCATAGTATTCGTATATACTCAAGCCATTTTGCCCCCCATAATCTCTCATGTTGTATAACGACCATTGTGACAAATTAGGATTTATTGAACTACTATTTCTACCCTTTAAACTTATATAACCAAGAATACCGCCAATATCATTACGCTCTGAAACAAAACCATCTTCGGTATAAATTTTACCCAAAACATGTAATGGAGCAATTGGTGTAGTAGTACCTATACCTACGTTGCCATTGGTATTTAAAATACGCATATTTTCTATGCTATTAGTTTTAAACACTAAGTCTTGCACATCAGTAGTGCCTATAAAATTAGTACCTGCGGTAGTGCCTGTATTACCTTTAAGTAACCATGCTTGGCTTTTTATACTGTCGGCTATGGTGTTCATTATATTTTGTCCGCCTATGTTTAGTGTGTTAATGTTGGCTGTATCACTAGTCAAATTAGTTATATAGGCTACATTGGTTATGCTACTATCTATGGTGGCGTTGGTAATAGTAGCGTTGGTTATGTTAGCCACGTTGGTCGTGCTACTATCTATAGTTGCATTATTAATAATAGCATTGGTAATGTTAGCTACATTGGTTGTGCTACTGTCTATATTTACTACATTAAGGCTGGTGTTGGTAGTATTGTTAATTATAGTTGTTATAGGTTTCCATATAGGAGCAATGCCCGTGCCTTGGCTTACAAGTACCTCGCCTGTTGTGCCTGCTATACTTGCGGGCATAAGTGCGCCTGTAAACTGTACGTTGCCCAGTACATCTAATTTTTGGCTAGGTAGTGTTTGCCCTATACCCACGTTTTGTGTGCCGTTAGCTATGGTTATGGCTTCTGTGTTGTTGGTTACTATGTGTAAGTCGCGCGGGTTAAGCGTACCTAACTTATAACTATTGGTAGCTACGTTTCCCTTGGTTAGCCATGCTTGTGCGGCTATACTATCGGTTATTATTGCGCTCATGTTTTTACCTCCTATTTGTAAGCTATCAAAGCTGCCAAAGCTAGCGTATAGGCTATCGGTAGTTATGTAGTGGCTTGTAATAGTATTGGTAAGTATGTTGAGGATAAATGCACTATCGGCTTTTATAAGTATGCTGTATATGCTATCTGTTTGTAGGTATTTTATGGTTACAGTATCTTTACTATTTATAAGTGTGTTTAAGTAATTGGTAATGTTTTGTCCGTTAATGTATAGGCTATCAAAACGTCCAAAACCTGCGCTAATGCTATCTGTTGTGATGTATTGGCTTACTAAGTTTTTTATGTAAGCACTATCTGTTTTAATATAATTAGTAAATAGTTGATTAATAAATGCACTGTCTATTTTAATGTAATTAGCAAATAAGCTGTCGGTTTTTAGTAAGTTAATAATTACAGTATCGCCACTATTAGTTATGCCTGTAGTAGTACCACCGCCTGTGGCGCACATGCTTTTCCAAGCGCTAGTAGTAGTGTTATAATAACTAAAACAATTATCGTTGGTGTTGTATATAAGTAGTCCGTTAGGTGGAGCTACTATAGCGTTCATTTGGGCGGTGTTCATACGTGGCACAAGTAAACCTTTATCATTTGCTTGTAAGTCTAGTATGGCTTTGGGGTTGGGCGTGGTGGTGCCTATACCTACGTTGTTTTGGGCGTGCACTTCGGCTCTGCTCAGTAACCATAAGGACAGTAGTACTAAGGTGGTTACGTGTCGTATAAACCCACCCCTAGCCCCTCCAAGTAGGGGAATTCGTGGTGTGATTATACAACTTGATATTACTGCCCTGTTTCCCCTCCTAGGAGGGGCTAGGGGTGGGTTTAAACCGTAATTCGTAATTTTTAATTCGTAATTGAATAGTATCGTTTTCATCAGCTTTATTTTTAATTTATAGCTGTGAATTTATTATACTACACTCTTCGTTGTAAAACTAAATGATAAGCGTAGATAATAAAATGATAAGCGTTGTTATGAACAAGCTCTTAGTATTTTAACTGCCACCATTTACTATGCACTATAAAACCGAGCGGCTAAGGTTAAGAACTCTTGTTTTTTGCGTACCGAAATAGGCACTGTTTTATTGCTGGTTAGCGTAACCTCCGCTCCTATTGTTTGGTTGTAGTGTTTTATTTGCATCATGTTTATTAAATACGACCTGTGCAGCCTGTAAAAATTTTTATCGGCTAACAACAACTCTAATTCTTTAATAGATTGCGACACATACAAACTAGTACCGTTTATTAAATGTACGTAGGTAAAGTTCCCATCACTTTCGGCGCATACTATGTTTGCAATAAGTATTATATTTACTTCGTAGCCTACTTTAAGGGCTATTTTGGTGGTAACGTATTTTTCGTCTAAGGCGTTGCGCAACATGGGCACTCCGTTTGTGTGAAAATATTCGTTTACACGTTTTACCGCCAACGTTAGCTCTACACTATTAATAGGTTTAAGTATATAGTCTAAGGCGGCGTATTTTATAGCTTTAAGCGCATACTCATCGTGCCCTGTTACAAATATTATTTTAAAAGGTACATTCTCATATAAATTTAACAACTCGAACGATGTTGTACCATTTATGTCAATGTCTAAAAATACCAACTCGGGCAATGTTTCGTTTATTTTACGAAACGCCTCTGTTATGTTTTGAGCCGTACCTACAATTTGTATTTGTGGGCAAGCGTATGTAAGTATGCCTTGTAAGGCTTGTATAGCGTCTAGTTCGTCATCTACTATAAATGCTTTTATGCTTTTGCTTTGTTGCATAATTTTTTAATGTAGTTAAGTAATAGGAATAGTTAAACTTACTTTAGTACCCTGTGGTACTGTTGCCGAGCGCAAATCTACAATTTCATAATTAATAGGCAATTTATTGTTTTGATTATACATAGCAATACGCTCTTGTATTATTTTAGATGCCGTACCAAGCCCACTGTTATTGGTTGATGCGCCTATACCACCTCCGTTATCTGTTACATCTATTTTTAAATACTGTTCGTTTATTTGTAGTACACTAATAGTGAGTTGTGCGCCAGCGGTAATGTTGCTTAAGCCATGGTGTATGGCATTTTCGGCAATAGGTTGCAATAGCATACTGGGCAGGTGTGTGTCGTACAAGTCGTTCAGCACATCGTCGGCAACATCTAATGTAAATTCAAATTTATGTTGCGCTTTGGCTTGCTCCAGTTGTATGTATAGGGTAAGCATTTTTAATTCGTCCTCAAGCGTTATGTATTCTTTGCGCGACGCCTCAAGTATAGCACGCATTAACTCTCCAAAATTGGCAATGTAATTACTCGCTTGTTGTGTGTTGTTAGTTAGCACAAAGTTTTGTATCGATTTTAAGGAGTTAAATATAAAGTGCGGATTCATTTGCGTAAGCAGTAGCTTTTGCTGGGTTTCCAACAAATTGTTTTTTGCCTTTAGTTTAGCTATTTCATCTCTTGCTTTTTGTTTAGCACGTATGCGATTATACAACCAAAACGCTGCTATAACTATGATTGAAAATAATGCTACTAACCAGTTGCGTGTTAGCCTTTCCTTGCTAAGTTCTAGTTGCTGTAGTTTTATTTTGTTGTCTTTGATTTCGGTTTCGTACTTGGTTTGAAATTCCAAAACAGTTTTATTATACAATTTTACTTGCAAAGAGTCTTGTATGGATATGGCTTTTCTTAAATATTCGCTAGCTTGTTTATAATCTCCCGCATCGGTGTATAAATCGGCAAATGAATTCGTGTATATAAAGTCATCTTTTGTTGTGCGCCCCAATTCTTTTTTAGGATTAACAGCATACGAAGAATCTAAATAACATTTAGCTAAATTAAAATTTTTGCAATGTCGCTCAAGCATATATAAATAAAAATAGCTTTTGGATAAAAAACTATTGCTTTGCAAGCGTTTATAAAAACTTAATGTGTTTTTTATTTGCTTACGGGCTACATTAAACTTTGATTGAAAAAACAAATCGAGTCCTTGTGTTTGATAAAATGAATATAGTATGCAAGAGTCCTTTGCTAGCAAGGCTTGCGCTATTCCTTTGTTGCGGGTTGGTTCGTATCTATTATCATGTGTGCGTAAGTAATAAACGGTTAAACTATGCAAAAATCGAGCGTGTAAAGATGGTGTGTTTACTGTAGGATAATCTTTTAATAGTTCATTGCCTAAAACATTAACCATTGCAAATTTTTCTTGTAGTATATAAATAGTAAAAAAGCAAGTTTTAATTTTTACTTGATTACTTTTTGTTAATCCTTTTTTAATGTGCAGCGCCTTGTTACAGTAAAAAGAAGCACTATCGGTTTCAAATATTTTTACATATTCATTAGCTATATTAACATAACTATTAACTACGTTCGCTGGGCTCGTGTTTTGAGCAATAGCTAGTGCCTTAAAATTATAATAAAAACAACTGTCGCTGTTCCCTAAATCAAAATATATTAATGCCAATACATTATTTGATTCATAACTCCCGTTTAAATAATTATTCTCTTTTGAAAACCGCAAACATTGTAAAGCCTTTTGCTTAGCTTGTGGCAAATTATACAGCCTTAGCGTATTGCACTCCTCCAACACTTTACTAATATAGGCCGTATCCCACTTTGCTTTAGGTGGAAACTCACTTTGTGCACACACATTTGCGCACGGCAGTAATAACGTAAGTAACAAGCGTAGTACTACACGTTGTTGTTTTAATAAGTTGATAAATAAATGAGTGCAATACATGATTAAAAAAAGCTATGTGCTATAATACACAAAAAAACTAAATTACACTGTTACTTATATTTTACGTATAATTATTATTTTTTACTTTTGGTTAAATAAATGGAAACAAAAACCACCAATTTTTTTGATAGTGTATATCAAGTAGTGCGCCTAATACCTAAGGGTAGAGTAACGTCGTATGGAGCTATTGCTAAGTATTTGGGTGCAGCCAAATCATCGCGCATGGTGGGTTGGGCTATGAATAATTCGCACGTGCAAACGGTGTATGTACCTGCGCACCGAGTAGTAAATAGAACAGGAGTGCTTACAGGCAAACATTTTTTTGCCACCGAAACCGAAATGGAAGACTTATTAATGCAAGAAAACATTGAAGTTAAAAACAATAAAGTAGTACAGTTTAACGCCTTGTTTTGGGACCCAATATGTTTGGAATTTTAATGATAGGTATCAAATATATTGCTACTCATTGCTAGTGCTGCACTAAAGGCTTTTTCATTAATAGTTGTGCTTAGTTGTTGTTGTTGCAAATAGTTTAGTACCACCTCAGTAGCCGTATTACCTGTAAGTTCATCAGTAGCCATAGGGCAACCGCCAAAGCCTTTTATAGCAGTATCTATACGAGTGCACCCCGCTTGTAGTGTAGCTTCTATTTTTTGTTCTATACTATTAATAGTGCTGTGCAAATGCGCACCAATAGCCACTTTGGGTAGTTCGGGTATAATAGTGCTAAACAACGGTGTAATGTTTTGCGGTGTACTACAGCCAATAGTATCGGCAAGAGCTATGTGTTGTACCCCCATATTAGCAAGGGTTTCCGCCCATTTGGTTACAATATCTTGGTGCCACACATCGCCATAAGGGTTGCCAAACGCCATACTCAAATATACTAATAATTTTTTGTTATGCTTGCTACACAAGGCTTGCATAGCCTCTACACTGTGCAAACTTTGGTCTATAGTACTGTTGGTGTTGCGGAGTTGAAAAGTTTCGGAAACAGAAAATGGAAAGCCTAAAAATGTTATTTCGTTATGTGCACAAGCCTCTTGTGCACCACGTTCGTTGGCAACTATAGCCAGTAGTTTGGTGCGCTCGTTAAAATTGAGTTTACTTAACACTTGTGCTGTATCTTGAAGTTGTGGTATAGCTTTGGGCGATACAAAACTTCCAAAATCTAATACGTCAAAGTTGCATTGTAATAATGCGTTTAGGTAATCTATTTTAAGTTCGGTAGGTATAAATTGTTTAATGCCTTGCATTGCATCGCGTGGGCATTCGGTAAGTTGTATGTGAGGCATTTTGGGTGTGTTTAATTAATAGTACGAATATAAAGTTTATTGCGCATTTGTTATGTAAGTAATTGTAATTATTTATTCTTCTGTTAGATATTAGTAAGCGCTTGATGTTAAACGTAATTCGTAATTTTTAATTCGTAATTGATACTTATTTTGTTTCTTTAACACAGTAAATAGTTTGCAATAAAAAACAATAAGTGAAACAAAAAATAACCT
>JBEBIC010000134.1:0-7594 GCA_040080595.1 Bacteroidia bacterium
CCTTTATAAGGCCCAAATATTTGTCCGTTAGTAAGTAATGTATCTTTTTTTTCGTTGGAGTGTTCAAAAATTAACTTGATGCTTTTTGCATATTTCACAGGCCATCGCAAAGAAGTTGCGCTACCAATATGTCTCACAAAACTATGTACTTCACTCACCTTAATAGTGTCTGTATGTGTAATTATTTGTACTCCTATTATTGTTTGTGTGTTTAGATATTGTTGCAATTGAGTAGCTTTATTTTGATAATTTAATAAGGTCTGTCTTGCAGAAATAAAAAACGGAATAAAAACAATAATACCCATCGCTACAATTAAACAGCTCTTTAAGAACGCTTTTTCTACTAAAATAATTTTATGCAAAAGCAAATAATTTACCACACAAACAAAAGAGCATAGAACAGCTGCTTTTAATAAAATGTCGTTAGTCAGCGCTGGTTCTTGTAAAGAAGATTCACTTAGCACATACGTAAAAATAGCTAACATAATTAGTATAAGTACAAACGTAAAATTTAATCCAATTAAGAATCCTATTCCTATTTTTCGTTTCATTTTAATAATACACTAATTACTTCCCACGCCCTTGCAATACTATAAGTACGGTATGTATAAGTATTTTTATGTCTAACGCTATACTTCTATTTTCTACATATAGCACATCAAATTTTAGGCGCTGTACCATTTCGGCTACGTTTTCGGCATAGCCATATTTTACTTGTCCCCAGCTGGTAATACCTGGTTTTACACGATGTAGGAGCTTATAATGTGGCGCCTCTTGCACTATTTTATCAATAAAGAATTGTCGCTCGGGGCGTGGGCCTACAAGGCTCATATCGCCTATTAATACATTGTAAAATTGTGGTATTTCGTCAAGACGAGTTTTGCGCATAAACTTACCAAACTTAGTTATGCGGGCATCGTGCGTGCTCGATAGCGCAGGCCCATTTTTTTCGGCATCGGTGTACATACTTCTAAACTTAAATATTTGAAAACCCTTTCCATGTAAGCCTATACGCTCATGGCTATAAAATATAGGGCCTACCGAACTTCGTTTTACCAAAAAAGCAGTAACTGCAAATAACGGTGCTCCCACAGTTAATGCAAGTACCGAAAGTACAATATCAATAATGCGTTTGGTGGACTGTTGCCAGTAGGGCATGTTTTCTTTGTTAATGGTGATGAGTGGCGCACCAAATATGGAAATCATTTTTACACCTCCCGTAAGTATGTCGTACATATCGGGGAGTATTTTTACCAATACATTGGCGGGTTCTATGGCATTTATTATACTGTTAAGTTGCTCGTGTTCTACAGTTTCTACGGCTATTATTACTTCCTCAATAGCGTATTGTTTTATTACTGCTTGTATATCATCAACAGTACCTAAACAGTTTAGTTCGTTTTTAAAAACCGCTCCATTACCCTGTTTTAGGGCTAAATAACCCATAAATATATTGCCCGATGATATTGTTTCGTTAGTTATATCAGTATATAATTTGTAAGCTTTTTCGTTACTACCTATAATTATGGTATTGAACCCTATTTTTTTGGTGTGTATTGCATCTACTATTTTGGTAGTAATAACAAGGCGTGCAAGCAATGTTAAGCCCAATTGCAAGCCTAACAATACAGTAAACGATTTGTAATACGATTGATAACTATATGAAGTATCATCGAGCAACAGCGCAAAAAACAATACCAAACAACCCATTATAACAGTGGCGGTTACTTTGTTTATTTCGTTGAGGCGAGACTTATGTAATACCTTAAAATAATGCCCTGTAAGTTTAAACAAAACGTACCAAAACAACACAATTGCAACAAGCGAAATTATAAACTTAACATCGTAAGCCACGCCAACTGTGTAACCCAAAGCTTTTGTTTCTATATATACTTTACGAAAATTATAAAACAGTACCCATACAAGGGCTGCTACTAAGGCATCTAAGGCTACAAAATAAGTGGTTAATTTTTTTTCGGTCATGGCGCTTAGTTGGTAATAAATTTCAAATTATCAAATAGCACCTCGTCTGTTGTGTGTAATGTATCTCGTTGTGCATACACAAAATATTTAAAATTAACTGCTGTTTTATGCGCTGTAATTATACCTGTTAGGTTTATATATACTTTGTTCCACGATGTATTGGTATTGCCCGAAGTAGTAGTGGGAGTAAGCGTTAGCGCAAGTTCGTTTTTTATAACGCTACCTTCGCTAAACTGTAATCCTACGGCAAATCTACAGGTATTGCTATAATCCATTTCAAGGTAAGTATAATCGCCATTTATAGGAAATGAAAAACTGTTTTTTGATATTCCCTCGTAATAATTATTAGTAGCATCAAGCGTTACTTTACCACATCTGTTACCTTCAAGTACTTTGGCTTTATTAATCTCAAACTCCATATTAGCCTTGCTTGCAGAGGTTTTTTCAATACTCATTGCACTGTTTTCAAAATCTTCAATCCAAGGAAATTTAGCGTAGGAAGCGTAACTAAACACAGGCTTAAGTTTTATTATTTGCCCTGCAGCAATAGTAATAGTAGCGCTATAATTATTCAAATACAAGTAATTAAACTTATAGTCGCCTTGCCCGCTTTCCTTTATATACGGACGTATAACAAGCGTTTGGCTATTGCCAATAGTAGTAAGTGGTATTTTGCACGGTATTTCGTACAGACCGTATTCTACGCCACTTATAGCTACATTTATATTTTTTATATTGTGGCTTGCCGACCCTTGCAACAAATAATTAGTAACTATACTAAGGCTGTCTATTACCAAGTAAGCGGGCGTAGCTACGGCATAATGCTTTTTGCAACCGCTAATGAGTACTGTACTGGAAAATAAAAATAGGAGTAAAAAAGATTTCAATGCTATGCAATAATTTAAGTTATATATAGTTAGTAACGGAACTTTTGCCATTTTATTTGGGCGCAAGGCGTAATAATATAAAACTTAGCAATAAATAAATAATATTGGGCAACCATGAGGCTAATACAATGTTAAAATTACTGTATAATGCAAACTTAGTAGCTATTTGCATTACCATTATGTACGAAAAACTTAACGCTAAACCTAGCGCAATATGCAAGCCTATACCGCCACGCACCTTACGACTAGCTACGGATACACCTATGAGTGTAAGTGCAAATGTAGCAAAGGGCATAGCTATTCGCTTGTGTTTTTCTTCTTCAAAAAACACTACGTTTTCGTTGCCTCGTGCACGTTCGTCTTTTATATATTTATTTAATTCAAAATAATTGTAGGTTTCAATGCTGGTTACACGCTTGCTAAACTCATCGGGGTTCAAGTTTATTTTTAATTCTTTGGTGGGATTACGTGTAAACACTTCTGCCAAATTATTTATTTTTCGCTCATTTACATTCTCTACTATCCATAGCTGTTTTAGGCTATCCCAGCGTATTACATCGGCATTTAATTTATACACCAAACGATTACCTTTAAATTTTTCCAAACTAAATTTATAGCCTGTTTGTGTGGTATTGTCGTAGTTTTCAAAATATACAAAATTGTCTTTATCTAACTTGCGGTGCACATTGGTTTCGGTAAAATGAAACTTGTTCCAAATGTATTTATCTTCAAACTGCAAACGTGTTTTGTTGGCGTGTGGTATTATAAAATTACTCAAAAACAACGAAGCCACACATATAGCCGTAGCGCCCACCATATAGGGTACGAGCATACGCCAAAAACTAACACGACTGTTGAGTATGGCTACAATTTCGGTATTGCTTGCCATTTTACTTGTAAAAAATATTACGGCAATAAATACAAACAAAGGGCTAAACATATTGCAGAAATAAGGCAAGAAGTTTACATAATAATCAAACACTATTTCCTTTATGGGTGCTTTGTTATCTATAAAATCGTCTAATTTTTCTGATATATCAAACACCACAGTAATTACTAATATCAACGCTATGGCGTAAATAAAAGTAGTCATAAATTTTTTTAGTATGTATTTATCTAATATCGAAAACACTTGTAATTAGTATTGATTTAATCTGTTGAACATTGGAATTAAACGTAATTCGTAATTAATTCCCACTCCACTCTGCAGGGTTAGCACGCCATTGGGCTAATGTATCAAGCATATCAGGCGTTATGTATTGTAGGCGAGCAGCCTCTTCTATAAGCGTTTCATAGTCGGTAAGGGTGTGTACTATGCAGTTGTTGTCTTTAAATGCTTGTGTGGCATGGTCAAACCCATAACTAAATATTGCTGCCATACCTTTTACTACACATTTAGCATCTCGCAAGGCTTGTACGGCTTTTAAGCTACTACCTCCCGTACTTATAAGGTCTTCAATAACCACTACCGACTGCCCTTCGTGCAACTGCCCTTCAATAAGATTAGTCATACCATGGTTTTTGGCTTCGCTGCGTACATATACAAATGGTAAACCCATAATTTCGGCAACCAATGCTCCATGCGCTATTGCACCTGTAGCCACACCTGCTATTACATCAGGTCTGCCAAACTTATCTTCAATCAGTTTTTCAAATTCTTTACGAATGTGGGTGCGAATTATTGGGTGCGAAAGTATCACACGATTATCGCAATATATTGGACTTTTCCATCCACTTGCCCATGTAAAGGGCGTTTGAGGCTGTAATTTTACCGCTTTGATTTGTAGTAAAAATTCAGCAATTTTGCAACTTGAATCAGTTTTAGTAGCCATAGCCACAAATGTATAAAGTTTTCGTAAACAACAAACCAATAATTATCACTTCTAACGAAGTTGATGTACATACCATAACCCCGCACTTAGTATTAACTAGCTTTGTGGAGGCTGATTTACGTAGCGCAATAGACGAGCTACAGTACAAAAGCAACTACAAAGCAGTGTATATTGTGGGTAATAATATCAAACAATTGTGGAAAGATTTTACCAAACATTTTACTATAATAGAAGCAGCAGGCGGATTAGTAAAAAATGCGGAGGGTAAATACTTATTTATAAAACGCAACGGATATTGGGATATGCCCAAAGGTAAAATTGAGAAAAACGAAAAAATAAGAGATGCCGCTACACGCGAAGTAGAAGAGGAAACAGGCATAAGCAACCTTACCATACAAAGTGAAATAGCCAATAGTTACCACGTATTTATAAGCCATGGCAAATTTTATATAAAACGCACCTATTGGTTTGAAATGACTTACCAAGGCACAGAACCCTTAGTACCACAGCTTAGCGAGGGTATAGTACAGGCCGAATGGATTACCTACGACAACATTTTATACTCCGTATTACCCAACGCTTACAGCAATATCAACCACATTGTATCTATCTTTTTTAAATTGTAATATGAAACTAATAACTACCGCAGTACTCCTATTATTAAGCAGTGTATTATTTGCCCAAACAGGTGATATACGTGGCTTTGTGTTTGAAAAAGCAACAGGCGAACCGTCTATATTTACACCCGTATTTTTAAAAGGAACAACCATAGGCGTAACTACCGATGTAAATGGATATTTTACCTTATCAAAAGTAAAAGTAGGTACATACACATTAGTAAGTACATCAATGGGGTTTGATACCGTAACAGTGCCTGTAACCGTGGTTGCTGGAGGTATTCTTAACCAAAAAATGTTTCTCAAAAAACGAGACCGACAACTTAAAGAGGTAGTAATATCTGCCGAAAAACAAACCGCAATTACTGAAGTGCGTACATCAGTACAAAAAATAACGGCTAAGCAAATAAAGCAACTAGCATCAGTAGGTGGCGAACCCGATATTGCGCAGTATTTGCAAGTATTACCAGGTGTAACATTTACAGGCGACCAAGGCGGACAGCTATACATACGTGGTGGTTCGCCAGTGCAAAACAAAGTATTGTTAGACGGTATGACTATATACAACCCATTCCATTCTATTGGTTTTTTTAGTGTGTTTGAAACTGATATTATACGTAATGCTGATGTATATAGTGGTGGATTTGGCGCACAATACGGTGGACGAATATCTTCTATAATGGATATAACCACACGAGATGGTAATAAAAACAAACACAATGGTAAAACATCGTTAAGTACCTTTGGTGCTAAATTAGTGTTGGAAGGTCCATTATTAAAGCCCGACAGTAATGGCAAAGGCACGAGTATAACGTATGTAGCAAGTGGCAAAACATCATACTTAAACGCTACATCTAAAACATTGTACAATTACAAATTTGACCCTAATAGCGAAAGTAAACTAGGTATAGGAAAGTTAGTAAGTAACCCATTAGGTTTACCATTTTCATACACCGATTTGTACGGAAAAATATCTGCTAACCTCGAAAGCGGAAGCAAACTAAATATATTTGGTTTTGATTTTATGGACGCCGTTAAGTACGATTTAGCACAAGTAGGCTGGAAAAATGTAGGAGGAGGATTTAATGCAGTGCTAGTGCCACAAGGAACTAACGTACTTATAAAAACACGTTTTAACTACAGTAAATATGCTATTGATTATGTGCAACAAGGCTTAACTGCGCCACGCACCAGCAGTGTAGGTGGGTTTAACGGTGGTATGGATTTCGTACACGGATTAGAACACGGCGAGTTAGGTTATGGTTTAGAAATAACCAATACCGTAACTACTTTTAAATTTACCAATGCCCTTAACCGCACTATTGAAAACGATAACGCTTCGTTTGAAACCGCATTGTATCTTAAATACCGTTACAATAGTAAAAATACCAAGTTAGTAATAGACCCAAGTATTCGTTTGCAGTACTACGCTACACTGGGCGAATTTAGCCCAGAGCCACGCTTAGGTATTAAATATAATGTAACCAGTAAGTTTCGTTTAAAAGGAAGTTCGGGCTACTATACTCAAAATTTAATAGCAGGTAATAGCGATAGAGATGTGGTAAATTTATTTTATGGTTTTCTTACAGGCCCTGAGAACTTGCAAAAGAAATTAACTACCGAAGACGGATTTACTGGTAATGCAGGCGATACAAAAGACGTAACAAGCAAATTACAAAAAGCAATACATTATATTATTGGTTTTGAATATGATTTTGCTAAGCACTTTGAACTAAACATTGAAGGCTACCACAAAAACTTTTTGCAACTTACCAACATCAATCGCGATAAAATATTTGATGTGCGTGAAACCACACGCCCCGAATACTTGCGTACCGATTATGTAGTAGAAACAGGTTATGCCTTTGGTACTGATGTTATTTTAAAATACGATTACAAACATTTTTATTTATGGACAACCTATTCATTAGGCTACCTGCGCCGTTGGGATGGACGCCAAGAGTACGCACCAATATTTGACCGTCGCCACAACGTAAACGTGGTAAGTTCATATACGTTTGGCAAAGGCTTAAAATGGCAAGTTGATGCACGTTGGAACTTAGGTTCGGGCTTTCCGTTTGTGCCTACAAGCGGACAATACGAGAGCTTGCAACAACAACCAATGAACACCGACCCTAACAGCTTTAATGGTACACAAGGCATACAGTACGGTGGCTTAAACGAGATTAATCGTCAGCCGTATTACCACCGTTTGGACTTATCAGTAAAACGTACATTTGAGTTTAATAACGATTGTAAACTAGAAACTAACTTT
>JBEBIC010000135.1:0-7611 GCA_040080595.1 Bacteroidia bacterium
AACAAAATTAGCAGTACATAACTTACATTCCCTCAATGTTCAATATCCGCAAGCATTTGCGAGTGTAAAGCTATTGCGTTACGCTAAACGTATTACACAACTTAAACTAAAAAACATAGTAGTATTTTGTGTGCTAAAAATAGAACATAAGCTACTGAATAATCTTAATTCGGTAACACCATCATTACTTGCGTTAGATGTTTTAAAATTATATTGGTACTTAACTATTGAGCAAGAAGAATCAATTACGAATTAAAAATTACGAATTACGTTCAACAAATACAAAATAGAGTACACAATAATTGCAATTACTTACCTAACTTAGCACTAACAAAAAATAACTTTAAAACTATGATACATTCAATTTCCAACTTTGCTACACTTGCACCAACATCTCGCCTGTGGGTATATGCAAGCGCACGACCATTTACAGCAACAGAAATAACTCCAATAAGCGAACTACTTGCCACATTTGTAAATAGCTGGAAAGCCCACGGCAACGACCTTGACGCTAATTATGCAATACACCGAAATCAGTTTATATTAATAGCCGTGGACGAAGCGCAAAGCAATGCAAGTGGTTGCGCTATTGATAAATCGGTACATTTAATGCAACAATTAGAACAACAATTTAACTTGCAATTAATGGATAGAAGCCTTGTGTTTTATATTGATGCCAATAATGAAGTGGCTCATTTTAAATTTAATACAGCAGAAACATTATTAGCCAACACTACCATAAACGCTACTACCATTATATTTGATACCGCTATAACCCGCTTAGATGCTAGCTTAGAAGTAGAGTTAAAAAATACATGGTTAAATAAGTATTTGGGTGCGGAGGTAGTTTAATTTAAAATAAATAATTATGATAACAAGAATTAAAATAAATGGGTTTAAGAGTCTTTTAAATGTTGATTTACATCTAGGTCCTTTTACTTGTATTGCAGGTGCTAACGCTGTAGGGAAATCTAATTTTTTTGATGCACTTACATTTTTAGCACACCTTTGCGACAAGTCATTACTGGACGCATCAACCTCAATAAGAAGTGAAGAGAAAGGACAAAAAAATTCAAACTTTAAAAATATTTTTTTTAAAAATGGAAGTGAGTATATAGATTTAATGACTTTTGAAATTGACATGTTGGTTTCAAAAGAAGCAGAGGATGATTTGGGGCAAATAGCAAACGCAAGTGTAACAAGTTTAAAATACACTTTGCACTTAAAGCTCAATGCGGATGATAAGGACAATGAGCCAATTGAAATTGTTAAAGAAGAATTAAAGCCAATTAATAAAGCAGATACAATAAAAAGTATTTTTTTTGATAAAAAGAAAGAATGGATAACATCTATACTTACTAATAAAAAAGCATCAGGTACCCCATTTATATCAACAGGCGAAGGTAAAATTAAACTGCATCAGGACGGAAGTAGAGGTAGAGCGAGTGATAACACGGCTAAAAAAATGCCACGCACGTTGTTGTCGAGTGTTACTGCGGAGTCGCCTACGGCATTTTTAGCTCGTCAAGAAATGCGTAATTGGATGATGTTACAATTTGAACCAACTGCATTAAGACAATCAAACACAACGTATGAAATTAAAAATGCAGAAATAAAAGCAAATGGCGAAAATTTAGCTGCCACGTTGTATAGATTATGCTCAGAAAAAGGTGAAGATAAAATATATCAAACACTTACCAATAAACTTAAAGAGCTAGTTGAAAATGTAAACTACATTTCTGTTGATAAAGATGATAAACGTGATTTATTAACCCTACAAGTAAATTTTAAGGATGGTTTAACTTTACCTGCACAATCATTATCAGATGGTACATTACGTTTTTTAGCTTTAGCTATAATTGAAGAAGATAGCACAGGTAGTGGATTAATCTGCCTTGAAGAGCCCGAAAATGGTATAAATCCAAGAAAAATTGACGAGATGATTATGTTATTAGAAAATATGGTAACAGACACGGATTTTGCAGTAGATGAAAGTAATCCTTTGCGTCAAGTAATTATTAACACACATTCGCCAACAGTAGTTGCGGTAGTGCAAGAAGACAGCTTGTATTTAGCAAAGGAAACTGAAACTTATTTGCCATTATTTAATAAAAAAGTAAAACATACATCGTTCACAGCACTTGATGGTACATGGAAAACGAAAAAAGAACTAGTTCCTTCTACTAATTTAGGCGAAATAAATAGTTATTTAAATAAAACAACACTTGAGGGAACTTCCATTCAAAACAATAGTGTACAAAAAAGTAGTGAAAAAACAAAAAAAACAGTTGGTGAAAATGTGGCTGAGCAAATGAAACTTTTACTTAAATGGTAATGAAAACAATTAAATATACTCTTTTAACAGATGGTAGTTCAGACAAAACGTTAATGCAAATTATTAATTGGCTATTAAATGATTTGTATTCAAAAACTAGTACCGAAGGAAGTTTTGCATCATTTAATAATTTGCCAAACCCTCCTAAAATGGGCGAGGTAAATAAAAGAGTTGAGTTAGCAAATAAACTATTTCCATTTGATATACTGTTTTATCATAGAGATGCCGAATCAATTTTAAACAATAAAGTTATTGAAGAAAGAAAAGACGAGGTTAAAAACCAAATTAATACCGAAATAGTAAGTAGAATAGTGTGTATTATTCCTATCGCGATGATGGAAACATGGTTGTTAATTAATGAAACCGCAATAAAAAAAGCTGCTGATAACCCAAATTCGAATATAAATTTACAATTACCTAACATTAATAAGTTAGAAACTATAAAAAATTCGAAAGAAAGGCTACACACTATGTTAATAGAATGTAGTGGTTATAAAGGACGTCGCGCAAAAGAATTTAATGTACATAAAGCAGTACATAGGGTTGCAGAATACATTACAGATTATAGCGTATTAAGAGAAATAGAGGCTTTTAAAATATTTGAGAATGATTTAAAAGAGGTTATGAAAAATAATTTCAATATGTAAAGAACTATTCCAAGCCCAAGCCTCGGCCTTTGGTAGCTGGTTTTTCAATACCGTCGGATAGGTCTATTTTATCTACACGTATGCCATCTACTTTCATTTCTATGCCTGCATTGTATTGTATTGTTAAGGCTTCCGAACCATCGGCAAAGTTGTAATTCCAGTTGCCCTCTTTGTTACCCATTATGTATTTACCTGTCATGCGTTCGGTACCATTTTCAAAATAATAAATATGTTTATCGTTGGCGTTACCATCAACAAACGCACCTTTAAATGCCAACTGACCATTGCTCTTGTACACGCCTTTCCATTCGCCGTCTTTAACGCCTGCTTTGTATGTGCCAGTTTCTTTGTAATCGCCAGCATCTATAAGCCATTCGCCTGTTTCTTGCCCCTCTTCGTATTGTCCTTTAAGTAGTACTGCGCCGTATTGGTCGTACTCTTTTATGTCGCCTTCATTTACGCCTTTGCTATACGTTTCTTCACGTTGTAGTTGCTTGTTATCAAAGTACCATTTCCAAGTGCCATCGGGCTTACCTTTTTTGGTGTATTTTCCTTTTTGTTCGACTTCGGTATTTGGGTAATAATATACCCACTCCCCTACTTTTAAACTTTCTTTGTACTCGCCTTTGCTACGCAATACGCCATTGGTATAATATTCTTTCCATACACCTTGTCGCGCGCCCTTATCATCAAGAATACCTTCGGCTACCAAAAAATCATCTTGATATATTTTGCTATTACTCACCGTGCCACTATCCGTATATTCGCGCATTGTACCTTGTTTTTTACCGTCTTTGTTTACGGCATACGAGCTTTTTACTTTACCATCGGCAAAATATTCGGTTTTTATATCCAGCTTTACTACTTCGGGAGCGTTTATGTCTATTTTTCCATTTACATATTTTTCTGCTTTTACAAGACTTCCCAGCTTATCATACTCTTTATAAAAACCATTTAAGGTATCGTTAGTATAAGTAGCCTCTGTAGCTACCACAAAGTTAGTACCCTTATGAAACGTTTTCCACAGCCCTTGCTTACCTCTTACGTCGCTTTTGTTAATACGCTCCTGCTTAGCTATAAAACCCATTTTATACGTAATAATAGAGGTTATATTACTCATAGTATCCATCTCCAAGCCTACACCATCTTCCTTGCCTTGCACAAAAGGTATTACACTTAACACTAAACCATCGGCAGGGCGCATTAATACTGTTTCGCCGTCTTTAGCATCGTTTTTATAATGTTCTATGCTTGTTACTTGCCCTTTGATGTTATAGTTTAATTTTTCGCCATTGCGCTTGCCCGCAAGGTAATTGAGCGCAGTAGTTATTTTACCTGCTTCGTCGTAAAACTTCCAAGTACTATCCAATACAAACTCTTTACGATTTCCTTCCGATTTTAATTTACCCGTTTTGTAATATGTTTTCCAGTAACCATCGGGCTTACCTTGGCGCAGTGTACCCTCGCTACTTATTACATTGTTTTCATAGTAAAATTTTTTATAACCGTCCTGCGCCTTGCAAACAGTAAGGTGTAGGAGTAGTGCTGTTATAATTACGAATAGTGTACGCATGTAAAATGTTATTTGTATTGGATAAATTTACTTAAATACTTGATATCTTAATACGCCCTAATATTTTTACCCTCTACCCAGTTTACATAAGCTGTATTTACTACTTTAATACCGCCTGCTGTGGGATAGTTGCCTGTAAAATACCAATCGCCAGTGTGGTTGGGGCAAGCCTTGTGTAAGTTGCTTACACGTTGGTATATAATATCTACTTGGGCACGTACGCTTGTGGGCGTAAGGAGTTGGGCTATTTTATGACTTATTTGTTCGTCAGTAAACGAGTCGTATATTTCTTTTACTACGTTGGTTTGTTCTTCTTTGGGTTTAAGTAATTCGGCTTTAGCTTTAGCATATACACTATCAATTACTTCTGTTTTATTATTGTCTTTTAATAATTCTATAGCAGCTTGGAAGGCAATAAAATCGCCTATCTTGGCCATATCTATACCATAACAATCGGGGTAACGAATTTGTGGTGCGCTTGATGCTATTATTATTTTCTTGGGTTGTAAGCGGTCTAGTATTTTTAATATGCTTTGTTTTAATGTTGTGCCTCGCACTATGCTATCGTCTATCACTACTAGGTTATCTACACCCTTGCGAACGGTACCATAAGTAATGTCGTACACGTGCGCTACCATATCATCGCGTTCATCATCAGCAGTTATAAACGTACGCATTTTAGCATCTTTTATGGCTATTTTTTCAATACGAAAACGTGGCGAAAGTATTTCGTTAATACGCTCGTTGGTTAATGTTTCTCGCTCCTGCAATAAGGTTTCTCGTTGTAACTTACGCTGATAATCTTCCACGCCCTTAACCATACCGTAATAAGCTACTTCGGCTGTGTTGGGTATAAATGAAAATACTGAGTTATCAATGTCGCTATCAATAGATTTTAAAATGTCATCTACCATCAATCGTCCCAATTCCTTGCGCTCTTCGTAAATATCGGCATCACTCCCTCGGCTAAAATAAATACGTTCGAACGAACAACTACTTACGTCCTTAGGGCTACGCACATGTTCATGTGTTACCGTTCCGTTTTTCTTTACAATAAGAGCGTGTCCTGGTGCTATTTCTTTAATGGTTTCCAATGGCACGTTAAACGCCGTCATTATTACAGGGCGCTCGCTTGCTACTACCACTACTTCATCGTCTTGATAATAAAATGCTGGGCGTATGCCCCACGGGTCACGGGTTACAAAGGCATCGCCGTGTCCTATCATACCTGCCATAGTGTACCCTCCGTCCCACTTATGTGCAGCTTCCGATAGTATTTTTTTTATGTCCAAATTCTCTTCAATGTGCTTGGTAATGTCTTCGTGCGAGGTAAATTGGTCTTTTACTTTTATAAATTGACGAGTAGCTTCTCCATCTAAGAAATGTCCTATACGTTCCATTATAGTTACGGTATCGGCCATTTCTTTGGGATGTTGACCAAGGGCTACTAGTTGGCTAAAGAGCTCATCAACGTTAGTTAAATTAAAATTACCCGCTACCACCAAGTTGCGCGAACGCCAGTTACTTTGGCGCAAAAATGGATGACAATTTTCTATTGAATTTTTGCCAAATGTACCATAACGCAAATGCCCCAAAAGCAACTCACCTGTGTAAGGCACGTTGGTTTTGAGCCATGCGGCATCGGTTAAGCATTTGGAATTTTCTTTTTGAGCTTCTACAAAATGATTATTTATGTGTCCAAAAATATCTTTGAGCGGAGCAGCATCATTACTACGGTAGCGACTTATATAGCGCATACCAGGTTCGGTGTTTAGTTTTATAGTTGCCACACCTGCGCCATCTTGCCCACGGTTATGTTGTTTCTCCATCATTAGTTGGAGTTTTTTTATACCATACAATGCCGTACCGTATTTTTGCACGTAAAAGTCAAGTGGTTTTAGTAATCGTATAAATGCTATTCCGCATTCGTGTTTTATGGCTTCGCTCATTGAGGTGTATGGTTATATGTTGTGTTGGATAGTTAGTGTTTGTTGGGTGTACGCTTCATTTATAGATGCGCTTAATTCGTTGTAAGTTACAGCAGATGTTAGTTTTTGTAATGAATTTAGAGTTATAGAACTTTGGCTTCGTTTGTAATTATCAAGCTCATACGTTGGTAAAATATAAAACTCCCACTGCTCTAATTTTAAAGGGTCAATGGTTGCTTGGTCTTTGTGTTTCAATAAACAAAACACATATAAGTCAGCGTGTCTTTTTGGTATAGCGTTGTTAGTACTTAAATTATGACTTGCTAATTTTATTGAAAAAGAAATTTTTGAATATTCCTTTTGTTCCCAACTTTGAATATAAGCCGCTGATTTAATTTCAATTTTAGCACCATAATTTATAAGTAAATCGTAAGCGTCCCATTCCTCTCTAAGTGTTTTTATATCTAAACCTATTGCTGTCCCTACAATAAATTCGGCAAATCGTCCTCGTGTGGCATTACTCAACAAATCGGAAACACTCCATTTCCAAAAATCGAGTAAATTATAAGCAACCTTTTTATCTACATAAGTCAATACTTCCTCCCCTGTTTTTAGAGTTGATTTTACTGAGTTTAATGTAGTGTTTGTGGACATTTTTAGTTTACAACTTTGTTAATTAATTATGCTATTTTATGTTTAAATTTTGAATTGGCTACTCGTTTAAAATCTAAACTTTTGCTCCCAAAATTTATTAGTAATCCTATTTCTAAATTATATGCTTCCAAGTAATTAATGGCTTGTGCCAAGTGTACATCTTGTAATTCTATTACTGCTTTTAGTTCAACAGCTATTAAATCGCCTATCAAAAAATCAACTCTACGTGTTCCTATTTTATCGCCTTTATAAAATATTTCCATTTCAAATTCTCGTTTAAATGCAATGTGCCTAAGTCCTAATTCTTTTTCTAAAGCACGTTGGTATATTACCTCTTGGAAACCATTGCCCAATATTTTGTGTACCTCCATAGCCGCACCTATTATGTTGCCTGTTATTTCGGAGTACTTGTATTGGGTGTTTATCATTTTTTTTATTGTTAATTCGTCTTAGACTATGATTTGTTTGATTTTC
>JBEBIC010000136.1:0-7607 GCA_040080595.1 Bacteroidia bacterium
CGTTTATCCATGTGGGTGCTACTCCTGCGCCTGCACTGGCTAGTAGTTGCCCTGCTGTACCTGCACTTGCGTTGGGCATAAGGGCTTGTGTAAATTGTAGGTTACCTACTACGTCTAATTTTTGTGCTGGGATAAATGTACCTATACCTACATTTCCTGTATTAGTAATAATCATAGACTTGGGTGCAGTAACAATAGCTCCACTACCAATACGTACTCCATTAGCTATAGACCATAAATAATTATCGTCATCGCCTGTTGAACCATCTCCCACAAAACCTAAGGGTGTACCATTATTATAACCAAACTCAACATAAGCGTTATTACCTACAACGTTGCTGTTACCATCTATTTTTATTGCCTTATCTACTATATGTAAGCGGTAGGCACTGTTTGGCGTAGTGGTATTTATACCTACGTTTACCGCATCTACGCCTGTACCACCTAGTACCATAGCATTGCTTGCGCTTACTTTGGCATTGTAACCTATGGCAGTAGCATTAGTTAAATTATTAGCCGTAGCATCAGCGCTATAACCCAAAAACATATTATTAGTACCCATAGTATTGCTGCCTCCTGTACTTGCTCCTACTGCCGTATTACCTGCCCCAACAGTATTAAATACCAAACTAGAACTTCCTACTGCAGTGTTGCTACCTCCAGTAGTGTTTTCTTCTAAACTAAAAAATCCATTCGCAGTATTGGCGCTTGCAGTGGTGTTTTTACCTAATGCTGATGCCCCTGTTGCAGTATTAGAACTTCCTGTGCTATTTAAATTAAGTGCATACGAACCTACTCCTGTATTTACATCAGCAGTATTTACTTGCAATGTAGCAAAACCTACTGCAGTATTACTATATCCTGTTGTATTTACCGCCGCAGTCCCTGTTCCTAATGCCGTGTTTTGAAATCCCGTAGTGTTACTCGACATGCTATTAGCTCCTACTGCTGTATTTCCAAATCCTGTATTAAAAGGATTTAAAGCACTTACGCCAAATGAAGTATTGCTACCTAACAAGCCCGACTGTACACCACTTCGTTTAAACACCACGTCCACATTATCAGTAGTGCCTATAAAGTTAGTGCCTGCTACTGTGCCTGCATTGCCTTTTAGTAGCCACGCTTGTGCTTTTATACTATCGGTAATGCTGTTAGCTGTTGATACTATTACATCAGCACCTGTTACTCCATTTACCGTAGTACTTAATGCGCCTGTTGTACTATTATAAGTATTACTTACTGTAGTAGCGGGTGCTATGGTACTTAGGTCTATTGGTGCGCCTGTTACACCATTTACGGTAGTAGTAAGGTTAGTACCTGTAAGCGTATTACTTACTGTGGTGGCAGGTATGCTTATGCTTGTCCAAGTAGGTGCTACGCCTAATCCTGCACTAGTAAGGTATTGCCCTGCAACGCCTGGTAATCCGCCTGGTTTAAGGTCGCCAAAAAACTGTACGTTACCTAATACATCTAACTTAGCAGCAGGTAGGGTTTGCCCTATACCTACGTTACCTGTGCCGTTCAATATTGTTATTTTATCTGTTCCTCCTGTTACTATATGCAAGTCTTGCGCATTAAGCGTTCCTAATTTACTAGTAGCCGTTGAGTTGTTTCCCTTTATTAGCCAAGCTTTAGCATCTATGCTGTCTCTTATGGTTTGGAGTATGTTTTGTCCGCCTATACAAGCTGTCAAAGCTACCAAAACCTGCACGTATGGTGTCGGCTTGTATGCTGTGTGCATATATGTAGTTGATGAATGCGCTATCGGCACGTAATAGGTGCGTATAAATACTATCCGCTTGTAAATATTTTAGTACTACGGTATCTTTACTACTAAGGTAGTTGCTTGTTATTTGTTTTATCAAACTATCTATACTCAAACCTTTTATTATCAAACTATCAAAACGGCCTAAGCCTGCGTATATGCTGTCGGTACGTATGTAGTGCGCTTGCAAGTAAGTGGTAAAAATGCTATCGGTACGTAGTAGTTTTATGTATGCACTATCGCTTTTTATGTAGTTGCTTATTAGGTTTTTTATGTATGCGCTATCCGCTTGTATATAAGTGGCAAATAAGTTAGTGATGAATGCACTATCTGCTTGTAAATAATGTGCAAATATGCTATCGGCTTTTAGCAGATTAATAATTACTGTATCGCCACTGTTTATTATGCCTGTGGCGGTACACATACTTTTCCAAGTAGTGGTAGTGGTATTAAAATAATTAAAACAATTTTCGGTAGTGTTATATACTAATAATCCGTTAGGGGGCGTTACTATTGCGTTACGCTCTGCTAATGTTAAGCGTGGCACTAGCAAACCTTTATCAGTAGCTTGTAACTCCAATATGGCTTTTGGGTTGGGTGTGGTGGTGCCTATACCTACGTTGCCTTGGGCTTGCGCTTCGACTCCGCTCAGCAACCAGATAGAGAGTAGTACTAATAGAATTGCAGCGGTACGTTTTAACTTGCTTTTTTGTACCATGTATAATGTAAGGCTTGACAGGGTGGTTAAGCTGTGCAGTATTGTTTTAGAAAATACATGGTAGAATTTTAAACCGTAATTCGTAATTTTTAATTCGTAATTATTATTGTGTAGTAATGTTTTCATAGGTGTATTTTTTGTATCAGGATTATATTTTGTAAATATATTATTAATTACGGGAATAAAATAGCCCGTTTTTTTTTACAAAAAAAATATTTACTTGTTTTTACTCTCAAAGGGGCTTTAGCGTAAGGAGTTGCTTATAATTGCAAAAAAAAGATGCTGTACAGTACAGCATCTTTTTTTTGGGGTTATTTAATTACGCTTTAATATTGGATCTTTTCAAATCTACTAATTTGTATATAATTAGTAAAAATCCGCCTATTATTAAAAATTGTATTCCGTTGTTGATAGGGATACATGGTGGTGGCCAGCATGGTGGACCACCTTTGGGTGGCGGTGGCGGTGGACCGTAGCATAAATTAGTAAATGCTACGAGTATAAGTGCGGATAATATTTTTAATCTATTTTTCATTTAATTATTAGGTATATACTACAAACATACGAATTACATTTGGAATTGGATTTATTTTCGTCAAATTATTCTTTCTCCTCGTCGGGAGTTTTCTCCATTTTCTTCACAAAGTCCTTCTTTTTCTTCTCGGTAGATAGTATAAACGTATAACCTTTTTGTCCTTTTTCGCCCTCACTCTTGCGCTTGTCGGGCTTTAAGGTTTTAATGGTAGTGTTAAATGCTTCGTCGCTTGATATGGCTTGCATCAAACTATTGGCATAGTTAAAATAGTACCAAAGGTTATCATCAAACTTCAAGTACATATTTAATTGCTCGCCACTTCGCTTTTTAATTATTTCTATATAACCATCTATTTTTTTGTTTACTTGATTTTTGTAGATGCTTCCAACGCCTAGTTTACCAACGCTTACAAACGAACGTGTTTCTTGGTTCCATTTTAATTTCAATTCGTTAAACATAATAGTGTGTTCCAACTCTGATGGAAATTTCTTAAACGAACCATATAAACTCAACTGCGATATTAATTTTTCTGCTTCTTCTTTTGGTAGCATTTCGCGCAAGCCACGCTCATACGTTTTGCGCGATGTACTTACTGGGTCAGCATCTGTTTTGGCATCTAAATAATCGTAAATACGTTTTATTGCACTTTCATCAAAAAAGAAATCCAATGCCATAAGTATATCCATTTCGGCCGATTTGTTTACCAAATTATACGTAGCATTACCTACGGTATTTACTTTTACTTGCCCCATATCTCTTACTACTTCAAACTTACCTTCGCCATTTATTACACAGCTTTTGGTGCTTAAACTTAAGTAATTACCAGGGAAGTTTTGCTCGGCTAATTTTTCTTTACTCGATATTCTATACTCGCCACTTGGCTTATCGTATGCCAAAAATCCTTCAGCACTTATTACTTCTTGGTCGCTGTAGTTTTCTTTCACACTTGCAAATGCTGCGTATATGTAGGTACTATCGCTATTACTCAATGCCAAGCCACTTGCCATTTTATTATTATCTCTATCTACCGTTGCTTTGGTAATAGGTATTAATATTTCTTTAGGATTAATGGCACTTTCAAAGCCCATCCAGCTACGTTTTACGGCTTCGCAGGTATGTACTAAGCGTGCACCGCCCTTAAAGTACAAAAACTCGTTAGCAGCCTGTAATTTAACTTTACCAATGTATTCAAACTGTGGACTTAGTTTAAACTTCATATCATCAGTAATGTCGCCCTCAGCAAAGGTTTGGTAGGTGGTATCTACTTCTATCTTGTTTAGTTTTATTGGGAATTTTTGTTTTAACTCATCGGTATAATCCACAGTACCACTACCCGTATAGCTTTTACGGCTAAATAATTTTGCGGTAGCATTATATATTTCGTGGTATTTGGTAACGCTGTTGGCGGCTATTTTGCAGTTCCGTAGCTCGTCCATGTCAGCATTTTTACGAATAATAACATTACCACTATCGGGGTACACACGGGCATCGGCTACGTTTATTAGTTTTACACGTTGGCAAGTTATTACCTTTGATTTTAAATCGTAGCGAGCATTCATCGCCTTAAACCTTAGGGAATCTTGGTTTTCGTGGGTGGATATAAATTCGGGACCATCAATATCAATGTCGGCACTTGGTGCTACATCTCCTTTGTGCATTTTTTCGCTGGCGCTTAGTTCAATAGATTTTTTATCCATAAACCAAGTAAACTTATCCATAAAACACATGTATTTATTTTGCGGAAAAAATATTTTAGACGCCCCACCATTGCTGGTAAATTCGCCTAATCGTTTTTCAAAATCAATATGTGCTTTTACGTTTTTGGTATTAAATGCTAAGCCTTGCGATGCCTCCGAATCTTTTAATTCAAAGTCGGCGGTATCTGCGTCAAATGATTTTGCTTTAAAAGTCATTAGCGTACTAATCATTGCGGCGTCATTAAAATCAACACGTCCATTGGCACTCATACCGCTAGGTTCAAGCAATGATGTGCCTGTGAGCTTGCTCGATAAATCGTAAAACTTAATGGTGTTTTCGGTACTCTTGTTATACATTTTATCTTTGGACGGTTCCCAATGTATGTTTGTTTTTTCGCTCTCTACGTGCGGATATTCTACCTTTCCGCCTTTGCGCTCTTCTACCACATGCTTATCGGCAACGCAATTTACACTATCGGGATAAAATTTAAAATCGGTACTTGAGGTAGTTGATGTTATGTATTTTAAATCGCCCTCACCTCGCAAACCTGCGTTACTCAACTTAACTTTAGCGGTAATAAATGTACCTTTGCCTCCATACATAGGGAAACCTTCAGCAGGTGTTTCGTGTATAAATCCTAATGAATAATCTTTTTGTAAACGCAATTTTTCTTTAAACGTAGGGAATATTCCTGCTGATACAAACGTACCCTCAAAGTTTACACCCGAGTTGGTAAAGTTGTCCAAACTATCAATTGTAAATGGGTCAAGCTGAAAATAAAATTTATCACGCTTGTACGTACCGCCCATTATACTTGCTTTATCATAATACACAAACGAGGGTTTATTACAATTAAAAATAGGGTACTGCGGATAACTTTTTGCCCCCGATTTATTTAACGGGTTATCAATTAACAACTCACCATTAATGTTTTCAACCACCGATTTACAACGTACTTGGTCGTACTCGCCATTGGCATTGGGTTCGTGCGATAATACTTTAAAACGTAAGGAATCGGTGTTTACTAAATTAATTTTGAAGTTGGCATAATCAAACGAAAAATCTTTACCAAAAAACTCAAAACGCCCCGCATATACACGCCCTGCAAACTTAAAGAAACGGTTTTTTTGCATTACCAATTCTTGTCCTTTGGGGTACAAAAACACGTTTTGCGAATCGCTTAGTTGTATGCGTTCTACACCACGCATTTTTAAGTCCCAGTTAAGTAAATTAAGCGTGGCGTTAGACGCACCTTTTATGTCAGAATTAAATTCTATTACGTCATAATCTACACGTTTGTTGGCAGCATTTAAGAAAAAATAAAAACGGTCTTTTAACGTAACTTGATTACTTTCGGTATCAAAATCTATAATACCTAAGTTGCTCGATGTCATTAAAAATGGCTTAATAGCATCTGGCGATAGTTGCATAAAATTGGCTAGTTTATTGGCGTCGAACGTTTTTGTTTTTCCATTTTTATCGCTAAACATTTTTATACGTTGCAAGGGATGTATTTCGTCCATGCCTGCCATTTTTTCGTAACGAAGTTGTTTAAACAATGTTTGCGATTCAAATTGTGCAGAGCCTGATGAGCCACCAAGTAATGTTTTCATTTCTATGAGAGGCTCGTCAATAGTCCAATACAGGGCTTCGGGGTACAAATCTATTTTATGAAACGAATCGTAAAACGGCGATAGTGCTTTACCCTCTTCATCTCTAATAAGTGTAACCTTGCGCTCTTTTAAATCTAACTTAAATACCAAACCAGGGTGCGATATAGAGTCGGCGCCGTTGTACATAATGATAGATGCACGCTGGCTCACAATTTTTTCGGGGCGAATAATAAACCCATTGGCTTGCGCTACAAAAAACACTTTGCCTTTTACTTTTATTTTTATTTGTGCTTTTTCTTCCTTAGTACCCGAGCCTATAAACTTAGCTCCGTGCATACTAAAACCACCCTCATAGTCAATATCTTGGCTTAGGTTAGGCAATTTAAAACGTTTGGTATAAGAGTCAAATTTTGGGTACGAACACCCGTCGCCACGATCGGCAGAGTAACATTTTTCCTCTAACGTTCCCAACAATGGACTACTAAAATACTTAGTGTTGTAGTACGTTACCGAATCAAATTTATAGGACGACCCCTTAAAATCTAATTTGTATTTGGTATTAGGATTAATATCCGCCCAAGTTTGGCTTTCGCTAAAATTAGCACGTGTCCATTTTACACGTCCTGCTGTACCTACCCATTTATCAGTTATTGGGTAAAACACGCCCGATGTATTGTATATAGTTGAGGTGTCGCTTTTGGCATATACGCTCAAGTCTATTTTGGCAAAACGTATGCGTGGTAGGCTATCAAATTCAAACATAAACCCATTGTTATTGGCTTGCCACACGGTAGATTGCGACGAATAAATAATGTTACTTTCCAATAAGGTGCGTGTAGTTTTTACATAATCAACAAAGCGAGAAAACAATTTTCCGTTCAATAAAAAGTCGGTACTAAACTGCCAGGTTTCAAAACTTTTTTTAGGGTGGTTGGTTGATGTAAATAACATTAACGATTTGTAATAGTTTTCAAAATCGGGGAATGGTTTTAACCTGCGTTTTAGCATAAGGTTACTTACACGCACAGCGTCCGACTTTTCGTCTTTGCTTAGTACATTACTATTCCAATAAAGTTCGTACTCTTCGTAAAACTTTTTGCCATAATCTTTGTCGGCATTGGTAAAAAATTCTTTTACCTCTTCCAAATATTTCAGGTCGTTATTGGTAGTAAACGTTTTAGCACCTTGCTGTGCTACTGCACTTGTGTGCATTGCTATTACTGTAAATACAAGTGCAATGGTTTTTATTAAATGTTTCATAGGTTATTTATTTTCTTC
>JBEBIC010000422.1:0-1609 GCA_040080595.1 Bacteroidia bacterium
CCCATATACGACTAGGGCTTCGACTCCGCTCAGCCTACATGGCGTGAATATATTTAACTATTAAATGAGCTTACTAATATCTCCCTCTTATCCGTCCAAAACTACCACTCATCGTAACGTACGCAAAATGACGGTTTACCGCTATATGAAATTAATTTTAAATAGTTGTTGTTTGTAGTAATTATAAACCCAATTAAAAAAACGTAACAACATGAACCCAACAGTACACAACAACAGCAAATGGCGCACTGCCCTTGTGCAAATCAAAACGCTACTTGTGCTTGCTATAGCACTTGTGCTTAACCTTAGTAGTAGCACAGCACAAAGCGTTACATTAGTACCTAACCCCGATGCTAGCGTACAAAATGGATTTGCTCTTTCGAATACAGCTATGATAGAATACAACGGTAATTTTTATTTTAAATATACTGATATTGCTAACAAAAGACGCTTGGCAAAGTTTGACGGAACTACTGTTATTTTAATTCCCAACCCCGATGCAGGCACAGGTTATATTAACGATCCAATTATTTATGCAGGAAATTTATACTTCTCCTATACCGATGCCGCTAATAAATCTCGTTTAGCTAAGTACGATGGTACGGCTATTACCCTTATTACTAATCCTGACGCTGGGTCGGGCTATAGCTCCTCATCTAATTCTGCTTGTGTATATGCGGGTAATTTATATTTTAGTTATCAGGATGTGGGTAATAAGCAACGATTAGCTAAGTACGATGGTACTACTATTAGTATAAATACACTTAACCCCGATGCCAACGGCGCTGTGCTAAGTGGGTTTATTGTTTATGGTGGTAATTTATGTTTTTTGTACAGTGACAATGCTTATGTACAGCGTTTAGCTACATACAATGGCACTACTATTACCCTACCTACTAATCCTGATGCTGGTACCAATTCGTTCAATTTTATTATTTATAGTGGTAATTTATATTATAAGTATGTTGATGCTACCAACAAACACCGTTTAGCTAAATACGACGGTACCACTATAACCCTAGTTACTAACCCCGATGCAGGAAACATAGAAGGCAATTTTATAGTTTTTGGCAGTAATTTATATTTAAGATATTATGATGCGGCTAATAAAAGTCGCTTAGCTAATTACGATGGCACAAACCTAACTTTAATAACTAACCCAGATGCTGGGTCAGGGCACGCTGGTTCTGCTATTGTTTATGCTAACAATTTATATTTTGGTTACCAAAACATAGCTAATAATACTCTTTTAGCTAAGTACAATGGTACATCTATTACATTACCTATTACAAACCCCGATGCAGGGAGCGGAGGTTTTTCTTACCCCGTAATATCAGGAGCTAATTTATACTATAAGTACCTTAATATTGCGTATAATTATGATATAGTTAAGTTTGATGGTACTAGTCTATCTATGCTAGCAGCACCTACAGTTACTGATAATTTTGCAAAAGTTCAAAATGTGCAACTTTTTACTGCCACAAATCAGCTTGTATTAGGTTTTAAAACCACTTCTTCTGAAACTAGGCTGGGTGTAGTTAATTTACCTATTGTGTGCACCATACCCACAGTAAGTATAGCAAGCCAAAACAATGTATTGTGTAACGGT
>JBEBIC010000423.1:0-1607 GCA_040080595.1 Bacteroidia bacterium
GCAACGGAAAGTGCACGTGTATTACTTGTATAATAAGTAGCGCCAATGCGTGATAGAGCTGGTAGCGTACTGCGGTTTCAAAACTTAGCAGTTGCTCGGGCAACAGTACTGCTTTAAGCGCATGCGCACCCAAAGCCCCAAGCATTACTGCTGTAGCGGCTAAGAGTGCGCCTATGCCTGTTATTTTATTATTAAACATTATGTATTAAAACTCAGCATTGCGTGGTGTACGAGGGAATGGAATAATATCGCGTACGTTGGTCATACCTGTAAGGAATAACAACAAACGCTCAAAGCCCAAACCAAAGCCCGAATGCGGTACTGAGCCGTACTTGCGGGTTTCCATATACCACCACAGGTCTTGCTCGTGTATGTTCATTTCTTTCATGCGTGCTTGTAACTTGTCATAGTTTTCTTCACGTTGCGAACCACCAATAATTTCGCCCACGTAAGGAAACAATATATCCATGGCACGTACTGTTTTACCATCGTCGTTTTGCTTCATATAAAACGCTTTAATATCGCGTGGATAATCAGTAACTATAACTGGTTTTTTAAAGTGTACTACCAAATAGTTTTCGTGTTCTTTTTGCAAATCGGCACCCCACTTAGGCAAGTATTCAAACTTAGCTCCGCATGATAATAATACCTCAATGGCTTGTGTATAGGTTACACGTTCAAATGGCTGCGAAGCTACATTAGCAAGGCGTGTAAGTAATTCTTTGTCGTACATTTCCGATAAAAACTTTAAATCGTCGGCACAATTATCTAATGCGTATTGTGTAAGCGAGCGTAGCATATCTTCGGCAAGGTCCATATTATCAGTAAGGTCGGCAAATGCTACTTCGGGTTCTATCATCCAAAACTCGGCAAGGTGGCGTGGTGTGTTACTGTTTTCGGCACGAAACGTAGGACCAAATGTATATACTTTGCTCAATGCCATAGCTACTAACTCTGCCTCCAACTGCCCGCTAACAGTAAGGTGTGTAGATTTCTCAAAAAAGTCTTGCGAAAAATCAACTTCGCCTTCTTTGGTTTTAGGTACATTGTTTACATCTAATGTGGTAACACGAAACATTTCGCCTGCACCCTCAGCATCCGAACCTGTAATGATAGGCGCATGCACGTTATAAAAACCTTTACTTGTAAAGTAATGATGTATGGCATAAGTCATAACGCCACGTATGCGCATAATAGCCCCAAAGGTGTTGGTACGAGGGCGTAAGTGCGCTATCTCACGTAAGAACTCAAGCGTGTGCCCTTTCTTTTGTAATGGGTAAGTATCTACATCGGCGGTGCCATATATTTCAATTGATGTGGCTTGTACTTCTACACTTTGTCCTTGGCCTTGACTGCGTACTAGCTTGCCTGTAACGGCAACACCTGCGCCTGTTGTAGCTAGTTTAAGTGCATCTTCGGTAGTGGTTGCCATATCAAATACGCATTGCATATTGTTAATGGTGCTACCATCATTTAAGGCTAAAAAACTTACGTTTTTGTTTCCTCGTTTGGAGCGTACCCAGCCTTTTACGGTTATTGTAGTGTCTATTAATGCAGTAACATCTGCAGTAAGCAATTCGTTTATTGAATGTTTTTTCATTTGTTGT
>JBEBIC010000137.1:0-7574 GCA_040080595.1 Bacteroidia bacterium
GTAATATTACTCAACACCATTCATCATAGTTACTAACTTGCGAGATAAGAAGAATAATATAATAGCGGCAACGCCTGCCATTACTACAAATAGCATAAAGAACGAATATAAATCGCCGATAGGGAAGCCCATAAAATTGGGTACTATGCCTTGCGCTAATTTTTCGGGCTCTGGGTAAAATGAACTTAATACCCCTGCAAATTTGTTAGCCGCAGCAGTACTCAAAAACCATACACCCATTAATAGCGATGCAAATTTAACTGGTGCTAATTTGTTTACCATTGATAACCCAATAGGCGATAAACATAACTCGCCAAAGGTGTGTATTGTATATAAAGTAATTAACCAAAACATACTTACCTTAACTCCAGGGCCTAAATCTTTAACACCTACAGCTATTACTAAGTAACCAATAGCTAATAAAAATAACCCTATTGCTTGCTTGTAAGGCGATGCTGGCTCTTGGTTTTTATTACCTAAATACGTCCACAACAAACCAAATATTGGTGCAAATATTACAATAGCAACCGCATTAATAGATTGGAAGAAACTTGCGGGAATAACCGTTGTACCTAATGTACGGTCAGTTTGTTCGGCTGCAAAATAAGTTAATGATGCACCCGCTTGTTCAAACGCTGCCCAAAAGAATATTACGAAGAATGCAACTATATATATAACCCATATACGTTCTTTTTCTATTTTGGTAAGTGTACCATCGCTTATAATTAAGCCTGGTGCAGCTATCGCTAACGAGAATATAAACGCACCAATCCAATCTTGTCCTGCTGCGTATTTAAAAACCAATAATAATGCTACTGCTACTGCGCTCCATATACCTACTTGCTTAGCGGTAAATGTTGATTTTAATTCTTCAGCAGTATCTACCGCATCTGTCTTAATTACTTTTGCAGGAACAGCGCCAATAGGGCTACCATCAGGCTTTACAATGTATTTATCTTTTAAATAAATAAATATTGCAACGCTTACTAACATACCAATACCTGCTGCTAAAAAGCCCCATTTAAACGCTGAAGTAATAGATGTACCATCTGCATTATATTGCTCGCCTAATCCACCACATACTAATGGCGCAAAAAACGCTCCTAAGTTTATACCCATATAAAATATAGTATAAGCTGCATCCCTACGTTTATCAGTTTCGGCGTATAACGAACCTACCATGGTAGAAATATTTGGTTTAAAAAATCCGTTACCAAATATTAAAAACGCTAAACCTACATACATTATCATACGTGCTGTTGGTACATCGCCTAATATGCTTCCGCTTGCAAACATAAAAAACTGTCCGCATGCCATGAGCAAACCACCTATTACTATACTCTTGCGGTTTCCCCAATAGTTGTCGGCCATGTAACCACCAATAAGTGGAGTAAGATAAACCAAACCTGTGTAGCTACCGTATATTTGCGAACCTTGTTCTCTGTCAAATAATAAAGCATTTACCATATACAATGTAAGCAACGCACGCATACCGTAGTAGCTAAAGCGTTCCCACATTTCGGTTACGAACAATACGTATAAGCCTTTGGGGTGTCCTGTTTGTGTAGTACTCATGTTTTTAAATTTTGGTTTAAGGGTGAAGTTTTTGTGAATTATAAGTCTGTAAATTTTGTACTAAAATAGAATTAAAATAATACCCACACTATTTTTTTATTTCAACACCAAATAAATACGCATTTGTTGCATATTTGCACCATCAAAAAAAAACAGAATACTATGACTACCCTACACACCATTATTACCCACTTAGAAAACCTCGCTCCCTTACACTACCAAGAGAGTTACGATAATTGCGGGTTAATTACAGGTAATAAAACATGGCAATGCACAGGCGCACTTACCACCTTAGATTGTACCGAAGCCGTGCTTGACGAAGCCATAGCCTTAGGCTGTAACCTAGTAGTGGCGCATCATCCCATAGTATTTAAAGGATTAAAAAAAATAAATGGCAACACCTATATAGAGCGTGTACTTATAAAAGCCATACAACACAACATAGCTATATATGCCATACATACCAACTTAGACCACGTAATAGGCGGCGTAAACACTGTTATTGCTACTAAATTAGGCTTACTAAACCAACGTATATTAGCACCTAAAACAGAAGTGTGTACGCTTAAAAAACTAATTACCTACATACCTGTAAAACATACCGACCAAGTGCTACAAGCCTTATTTAACAATGGTTTGGGACGTATAGGACACTACGACGAATGTAATTTTATGATAAATGGCACAGGCACTTTTAGACCACTAGAGGGTAGCAACCCCGTAGTAGGTACACAGGGCACGCGCGAAAAAGTAAACGAAACCCGCATTGAGGGTGTGTTTGAAGCACAATACGAACAGCAAATTGTAAGTGCATTAAAACAACATCATCCGTATGAGGAAGTAGCTTACCAAGTAATACCCACTACTAATACCAACACCACAGTAGGCGCAGGTATGATAGGTACATTGCCCACGCCTATTACCGAAACACAATTAATGCAACTATTGCAAACCCAGTTTAATGTAAAAGTGGTGCGCCACAGCGCATTAACTCAAAAGCCAATAAGCACCATAGCGGTATGTGGTGGGTCGGGGTCGTTTTTGTTGCCTAACGCAATAGCCCAACAAGCTGATGCTTTTGTAACGGCCGATTATAAATATCACGATTTTTTTGATGCCGAAAACCGCCTGTTAATAGCCGATATAGGGCATTATGAGAGCGAACAATACACTAAAGAATTATTATTTGATGAATTAAGCAAAAAATTTACTACTTTCGCAATTCATTTATCAAAAATAGATACCAACTCCGTAAATTATTTTATATAACACAAATGGCAAAAGCAACAAAAACAGTAGCCGAAAAATTAGAGGTTACTATTGAAGAACGTTTAAAGGCATTATTTCAATTGCAACAAATAGATGCAGCAATTGATAAAATTAAAACCATACGTGGCGAATTGCCATTGGAGGTAAAAGACCTTGAAGACGAAATAGAAGGATTGACTACTCGTGTGGGCAAAATTAAGGCCGAATTGGACGAAATGGAAGTTTCTACGTCTGACAAAAACAACATTAAACGTGAGGCATTAGAAGCTATAAAACGCAACGAAGCGCAACAAGATAATGTACGCAACAACCGTGAGTTTGATGCAATAAGCAAAGAAATTGAATACCAAAAATTGGAGATAGAACTTGCTGATAAAAAAATAAAAGAATACAAATTTTTGATAGCTCAAAAAACCGAAATATACGAAACTGCTAACGTAATGCTAACAGAACGTAGCAACGACTTAGTAGCTAAGCAAAAAGAATTGCACGAAATAATTTCGGAAACCGAAAAAGATGAAAAGGCATTAGCCGTAAAATCTAACGCTGCGCAAGAACACATAGAGCCTCGCTTACTATCAGCCTACAAGCGTATTAAGAGCAATGCACACAATGGTTTGGCAGTAGTTCCTATTAATAGAGATTCGTGTGGAGGTTGTTTTAATAAAATACCACCACAAACACAAGTAGATATAGCTATGCACAAAAAAATTATCGTTTGCGAATATTGCGGACGTATTTTGGTGGACGAAGCAGTACTTTTACAAGAAATAACAGAATAAGTTAATAAGTAGTTATTTTTTTATTTTGGTTTATCCAATAAAAAAATGATATTTGCAGTAAATATAAAATAACACAATTAAAAGAATTAAAGTAAAATGGCTAATCATAAATCAGCAATTAAAAGAATTCGTTCAAACGCAGCTAAACGTGCATTGAACCGTTACCAACACAAAACAGTACGTAATGCTATTAGAGATTTACGTAAAGAAGATGTAAAAGCAACTGCTGCTACAGCATTTCCTAAAGTAGCATCAATGATAGCTAAGTTAGCAAAACGCAATGTAATACACAAAAACAAAGCGGGTAACTTAATATCAAAATTGGCTAAACACGTTAATGTTTTAAAATAGTTAAAACACTAAATGATGTAATTGCATAAAAAAACGCTCGTATATGTACGAGCGTTTTTTTTGTGCTAAAAAAAACACAATAGCATGGCGTATTTCTTAATTGAATTTCGCTACACTTTTTATAAACACTCTTCTTAACCTATCATGCCTCTACTTAGTGTAAACATTAACAAAATAGCCTTAATACGTAACTCGCGCGGTACTAACAATCCCGATTTACTAAAAGTAGCCCTAGACTGCGAACGCTTTGGCGCACAAGGCATAACCTTGCACCCACGCCCCGACCAACGCCATGCCCGCTATGATGATTGTGTGGAATTGAAAAAAGTACTTAGCACCGAACTTAATATTGAGGGCTATCCCACACAAGATTTTATAGATGTAGTACTTGCTGTGCAACCCGCACAGGTAACACTTGTGCCCGATGCTCCCAATGCGCTTACGAGCGATGCAGGTTGGGACACAGTAACGCATCAAGCGATGCTTACTGATGTAATAAAAACATTAAACGCACGCAATATTCGCACTTCGTTGTTTGTAGGTACTGATGCTATACATGTAGAATATGCTGCTAAATGCGGAGCACAGCGCATAGAATTATACACTGAGCATTATGCCAAAAATTTTATTACGCATAAACACGAAGTTATATTACCTTATATAAATGCAGCTAACGTAGCTACTGCCAATGGTTTGGGTATAAATGCAGGGCACGATTTAAACTTAGATAATCTTGCATTTTTCGCACAACAACTTCCTAATTTATTGGAGGTAAGTATTGGCCATGCTTTGGTGTGTGATGCGATATACTTAGGTTTGGAGAATACTATACAGTTGTATAATCGTTGTTTGAAATAAGCAGGAATCAATTACGAATTACGTTTGATTGGCACATTGTATAGTAACAACGTAAAATTGCGCTTACTTTACTCGTGTAATAGCAGTTCGGCGATTTTCTTTATGTTCGGCTTCGGTGCATTTTACTTTGTTGGCGCATTTATTAACCAAATCCGTTTCGCCCAACGATTTTCCTTTTAACTTACGTTTATCTATACCTTGCGTGGCTAAGTAGGCTATTACTTTGTTCATACGGCAGTCGGTAAGCCATTTGTTATAATTGTAATTTCCTCGTGCATCGGCATGTGCGGCTACTTGTATGCGCTTAGCATCGCTTTCTTTTAGGTGTTGTGCTATGCGTTTTAATTCTGCTTTTATTTCGGTAGTTAAATACGACGAGCCAAAATCAAAATACACATTTTCGGTATTGTACTTAGTTTCAATTACAATAATTGGGTCTTCTGTTTTTTGCACGATTGGTTCTACTACTTTCTCTACTGACGGAGGTGTTTTTTTAACAATTTTTAAAGCTACATTATCCTCTTCCTCTATATCACTATAATACGATTTATCGCCTTTTATTAAATGGAATACAAATTTACCACTCGCATTATAAAATCCTTTGCGTGTTTCATTGCCCAATTTGTCAGTCATTACAAGCCCTTTGTGTAGGCGTATTTGTGTATCGTCAGCATCTACGTCCACATAGTAACTTTTGTCGGTAGGTATTTTGTCAAATTTAAAATTACCGTATTTATCCAACTTGCCTGTAGCTACTACATTGCCTTTTTCGTCTTTTAAATACACTATTGTACCTTCGGCAAGCGCAGTACCATCGTCTGTTTTTATCTTACCCTCTATTTGTTTGGTTATAGGTTTTAGTTGCGTATCTATTTCTTCAAGGTCGGTGTATAAAGTTTTATCAGTAGGTATAAAATTAAATTTAAACGCTGCTTTTTCGGCTCGGTATTGCTCCACACCTTTGTTGTTATACAATACTACTTTGTTGTATGTTTTTAGTGCGGGGTCGTTTTCGTCAAGAGTGGTGTAATAGTTTTTATCAGTACTTAGTTTGTTAAATGTAAAACGTCCGTCGGCATCAGTAAAAGCGGTTTGTGTTTCGCCTGTTTCTTTTTCTTTTAATATCACTTTTGCATTAGGTATAACCTCGCCTGCGTCCGATTTTAATTGCCCTTTTACTTTTACACGCAACTCAGTTTCGTCCACCTCTTCCAACATGGTGTAGCGTGTTTTATCATACGCAAGCATATTAAATTTAAACTTACCGTTGTCGCCTTTTGTTGCGCTATATAATTCTTTACCGTTTTCATTTTGTATTACTGCTTTTTTAATGCGTACAAGTGCGGGGTCATCTTCATCGGTTGATAAATAATAGTTTTTATCTACAGCTAGTTTGTTAAATTTAAAATTACCTAAGCTATCGGTTTTGGTCGTTTGTACTACTTCCTGCTTATCGTTCATCATACGCACAGTGGCATTGGGTATGGGGCTATTGTCGCCATCGCCCGATTTTAATTTACCTTTTACATTTACTTTTAGTTGGCTGTCGTCTTCATCAGCCAGCATATCATAAAATGTTTTATCAGTAGCTATCATTCTAAATGTAAAGCCCTCTACATCTCGCACTATACGGTAAACCACTTCTCCCGCTTTATTTTTTACTAATAATACTGTTTCCTGCGCTATACTTTTACTACTATCAACAGTAAAAATATATGCTGCTACGTTGCGCATATTTTTAAGTACAAACTTACCTTGGCTTTGTGTAATGTGGCTTTGCACCAATTCTTTTTTTGCATTAAGTAAACTTACCAGCACTCCATCTACACTTTGTGTACTGTCCGATCCTCTGTACAAAAAGCCTTCAAAACTCTTGCTTATCAAGGCAGTATTATCTCCCTCGTCTATATCAGTATAAATGGTTTGATCGGTTTTAATATAGTTAAATTCAAAACCATCTTTACCCAAATTAGTAGTACTTACTATTTGGTTGCTATCATTTACTATAGAAAGTTGTTTTTTAAAACGCAGTATTTCCTGGTTCTTATCTATTTTTATAACACTGTAATTATCGCTATTTACGTTTTCAAACAAAAACGAACCATCGTCTTTGGTTTTAGCAACTTGTATTATTTTTCCTTTGTTATCAATAAGGGCTACGTCCACGTTGGGCAAGCGTTTGGTGGTATCTTTATTTTCTACCAATGCACCGCTTACGTTTATTATTTCTTTGTTAATGGTAAATGAATAAATGTCATCGCTTCCTTTGCCACTATTTCTGTTTGAAGCAAAATAACCTGTAACATTATCACGTTTAAATGTTAAACCAAAATCATCATTACTGCTATTTAGTGGAGCTTTTTGGTTTATTGGTGTAGTCCATTTACCCAACAATTGTGCAGTTGAGAAAACATCTAAACCACCATAACCACCCAATCCGTTCGACGAAAAATACAACATACCATTTGCCACCACGTGCGGAAACACTTCATTAAATGCGGTATTAACCTCTGCACCTAAGTTTTTGGGCTTGCTCCACGCATCAGTACTTGTGCGGTCGCAATAGTAAATATCATAGCCACCATAGCCACCTGCCATATCGCTCGCAAAATAAATACGTTTGACATCTTTGCTTAATGTGGGGTGTATAAGCGAGTAATAATCGTTGTTTATAGCGAATGATTTTTCGTTTTTCCACGTTCCGTTTTCGTAAGTGGCGCTATATATTTTGGCAGTAAC
>JBEBIC010000424.1:0-1586 GCA_040080595.1 Bacteroidia bacterium
ACGTTGTTTTGCGCTTGCGTATTAACTGTGCTTAGCAATCCTAACAAAAATAACACTACCGTTATTTTTTGTAATTTTTGTACATGTGTTTTCATATTTGGTTGGATTTAAGAATGTGTTGGTATATTAGCGTTTATACCAAATAACAAACAAGTAAATATTTAAGCTGGTGTATTCAAGTAATAAATGTAACACTAAGCTGCATTAGTTAATTTAACTATCCTACAAAGTAGGGTAGTTAATGGTATAACTTAAGTTAGTAGCCATACTCGTTATTCTCTATTGCTATTACGTATCTCTTGTATTTTTTTGTTAAAACTGGTTTCAGTACCTTTAGGTATTCCAAAAAAACGACTATTTATTGCATCTATTTCTGTTAAAAGGTTAATTGTAGTTTGTACACCATCGGTTGATAAGTGAATTGTTTTGGCACGAGTATCTACAGGGTGTTCTTTACGTAATAAAAACTTACGAACTTGTAATTTACGTAAAACTATACTCGCATTCATTTGTTTGATACCAGCATAAGAACATACATTTACCTGTGTTACACTTTTATTTTGCTTGTGAAACCAATAAGCACTCGCTAACATATTAAACTCCGTTTGTGTTAGCGCATGTTTGTTTAGTAGTAGTTTTATTTCGTTATTCCACGCATCTATTATGTGGTTAATTATCAAAAATGACATTTCGGGTATTTCGGGTGTTTTAGTACTGTTTTTTTTCATTGTTTTTGATTTAGTTAAATTAATTATTGGTTATGTTTTTTTATTATGTTAATATTTGTTTTAAATTAAGCTAGAATGGGTAACTATTCGGTTATTACTATTTTTTTATGTAATAAGTTAGCCTCATTTTGTAATAGATACACACCGTTTGCTAAGCCCGAAACACTTGCTGTAGTAAGGCTAGCTGTAATAGTAAAGCTACGTACCGCTTGCCCAAGTTCGTTTATTATGCTATAGTTACCTACGTTGGTGGTGCTTATAATAAACGAACCATTGTTGGGGTTAGGAATTATACTTATAGCCCTAGAGTCAATGTTAGCACAAGGAGTATGGGGTAGTATATGGCTATAGGTGTATGCGCCGTCGTAATCGGTTTGTTTAAGGCGGTAATAAACGGTGGTGAGGTTATTAGTTGTGTAAGTATAATTGTGTGGCTGAGACGTAGTACCTGCTCCCGCCATAGTGGCGAGGGCTATCCAGGTAAGGGCATCGGTACTGTGTTCTATAGTAAAATAATTGTTGTTTACCTCGCTGGCAGTGCGCCAGTTAAGCTGTGTGGTGCGTCCCTCGCACGTTGCACTAAAGGCAACAAGCTGTATGGGTAACACATATATACATGTGCCTTTGCCTATGGCAAAACCATCTTCAATACCGCCTAAGGCAATGTTAAGTAATATAGGTAGTGGTGTTGGTACACAGTTGGTAAGTTTTGTACCTATAGCAAAACCGTCCTCAATGCCTCCTAGTGCTATATTTTGCAATATAGGTAGTGGTGTTGGTACACAGTTGGTAAGTTTTGTACCTATAGCAAAACCGTCCTCAATGCCTCCTAGTGCTATATTTTGCAATATAGGTAGT
>JBEBIC010000425.1:0-1586 GCA_040080595.1 Bacteroidia bacterium
TTCCTACACGTCCTTGATAGGCCTGTAATGAGGTTTCAAAATACTGTCCATTTTTAAATTTGAACGGATACGTTAATCTGCTTACAATATGCGGTTGATTATTGCTTTCGGGTTTGTTTGCGGTTTGACCATTAAATGCACCCAAAGCAAATATGCCATAATCGCCTGAACCTTTAAGTCCTGATTTTACTAAGTAAGCAAAGCGTTCTCTTGCTTCAGTGGTTGCCCACAAAAACGACACGCCTATATCTCGCTCGTTGGATACCGCACTATTTAAAGCGTCGTTACGGTCAAGTGCAATTCGGTTTTGGCTCGATTGCATATTTTCAAAACCATACGGAACTTTACTTTGTCCAAAGCGTAATCTAAATTCTTTTTTTTCGTCCAACGCCACATCAAAATACGCATCTCTAATTTGTGCAAAATTTAATAATGTAGTACTTGCGGCTGAAGCAAAATCGGGCTGTATATAAACATACACTCGTTTATGTACATTTCCATAAAATATCAAACGAATACGCCTAAAAAAGAAACCTCCGTTTTCACCCCACGATTTATCGCACTGTTCGCATTTTAATTTGGGGTTGGTTTCTAATAATCGGTTGTACCTAACTTGTGCATAACCTCTAAGCGAAATACTGTTGTACCATTCTTTTTTAGGTGGTGTTTTTACACTATCAGCAGTATTATTTTGTGCTATTAAATTAGTAGCAAAATAGCTTAGTAGCAAAACAAAAACAATTCTTTTTTTCATTGCGTTTTTTTTGCAAAGAAGAACTATTTGGTACATAACTATGTTAAGCTAATGTTAAGAATAGTATTAAATTATTAAGCCAATGTTAAATAACCACACGCTACACATATTTATATTTGCCCTCTAATGGCATACGGCGCCCCATACCAAAGGCTTTGGGCGATACACGTAGTACAGGTGCCATTTGAAAACGTTTAAATTCATTTCTATTTACCATACCCAACACTCGGTTTACCAATGCGGCATCATGCCCTTGGGCTATAATATCTTCAGGGCTATTGCAGTGTTCTATATATGCACGTAATATAGCATCAAGCACATCATAGTCGGGCAGGGAGTCGCTATCTTTTTGGTTAGGACGTAACTCTGCACTAGGCGGTTTTACTATGGTGTTAGTAGGTATTACTACTGTATCTTTATTTATGTAATTAGCCAGTTCGTAGCATTCGGTTTTATATACATCGCCAAGCACGGCTAATCCGCCACACATATCGCCGTATAATGTACCGTAACCTACGGCAGCTTCGCTTTTGTTGGTAGTGTTAAGTAGTACGTGTCCAAACTTATTGCTATGTGCCATAAGCAATAATCCACGTAAGCGGGCTTGTATGTTTTCTTCAGTTACGTTAAATGCTAATCCGCTAAAAGCATTGGCAAGCGAGGCTTCTACGGCAGTATTAGCTTGCGCTATGTTTACTATTTCGTGTTCAATGTGTAATGTATTGGCTAATGCTAACGCATCGTTTATGCTATGTTCGCTACTGTATTGGCTGGGTAATAATAGCACTTTTACATTTTCGTTTCCTAATGCTCGTACAGCAAGCACCGCTAC
>JBEBIC010000426.1:0-1585 GCA_040080595.1 Bacteroidia bacterium
ACTTTAGTTAAGAGGGCTTTTTATATTAAGTTGATAGTTGATTTTGTTTGTTTTTACTATTTAAATAAAAACAAGTGTTAATTTGTTTTTTATTGTTGTATCTATGCAAAAAAACAATAAACAACAACTAAAACACAACAAATGAAAAAAACATTTACTACATGCGCTTTAGCCTTAGCAGCTTTGCTAACACACAATACCAATGCACAAACCCTTATATGGGGTGCAGGTTCTACTGATGCTACAATAGATAGTATAGGCAAATTTGCAACCGCATTTAACAATACTAATGCTTGGCAGCAAGTAGCCGTAACTCCCAATGCTTTGTGGACAAGAGAGCTAAGCGGAATATCGCACGGAGCTTACGCTACAGGTATTGCACCTATGTCATCACCTACTGCATCAAACGGTGTAGCTCTTTTTGATTCTGATTTTATGGATAATGCGGGTACAGCAGGCGCATTTGGTACAGGTACAAGCCCAGCCCCACACCGTGGAGAATTACACACTCCTAGAATAGATTTAACAGGCTATACTAACACAGATATATCGGCTACGTTTTACTTGCATTACCGTAAATTTAATATTACAGAATTGTCGTTAGGATTTTCTAGCGATGATGGTGCTACATGGACTAATTTTAACATAGAGCAAGGTATAGCAGTAAATTCAATTTTCAACACACAGTTAATTGCTGTAAATTTAACTGGAGTTACTGCAGGTATAGCTAACTTAACCCAATGTAAATTACGTTTTGTGTTTGATGGCAACTACTACTATGCAATGGTTGATGACGTTTCACTGATATCAACACCCCCTCCTTGTATAGCACCATCTGCACCAACTAACACTACCGACACATTAAATACAACAGTATGTAGTGGAAGCGCGGCAACATTATCTGCTTCAGGCGTAGGTAGTTTATCGTGGTTTACTGATTCGGTAGGTGGCACAGCCATAGCTACTGATAGTGTATTTACAACAGGCGCATTAACTGCCGATACCATATTTTATGTACAAGACAGTACATGTGCAGTAAGCGCTACACGTACTGCAGTAATGGTTATGGTTAATCAAATGGACTCAGCCTATTTATTTGTACCTCCTGCTCCAGCAGATACATTGTGTATTACTGATTCAATAGTGTTTAACCCTACAACTACTGAAACAATAACGGCAGACTCTGGGCTTGTGGGAAATACGTTTTATGCTTATATTGCAGGGGATGGAAGCCACAGCGTTGTAATTGTTAATACAGTAGTTTCAAACTGTTTAACATCTTTTATCACAACCGTACATTCCATTGTGGTAGAATCAAATTGTGTAGTAGGACTTAACAAACGTACTTTAGCTAATAGCGTAATAGCACCTAACCCTAACAACGGTACATTTACTATTACTACTCCTAACGTAGGAGTATATACGCTTACCAACGAACTTGGGCAAGTAATAAATACATTTACTAACAGCACAACCATTACAGGTTTAGCAAGTGGAATGTATATATTAAACAATGCGTCTAAAGCTACACATCAAAAAATAGTAGTAACACAATAATTATTATACTCATTATTAGCAATAAGGC
>JBEBIC010000427.1:0-1583 GCA_040080595.1 Bacteroidia bacterium
ATAAGAGACAGTACATGTAGTGTGTAACAATATAAAACAATATAGCCCATGGTGTAAACTGTGGGCTATATTGTTTTAAGCATCTTGTATTAAAACTAAAACACATAGGTATTACTCGCAATTCTCTACTATATTTGCATCAATACAAAAAACTAAAAAGCGTAGCGTTTAAAATCGCTTTTAACTAACTACAATGAGAACCAAAAAACTACAACACAACAAAGTAAACGTAATAACCTTAGGTTGTTCCAAAAACATATACGACAGCGAAGTGCTAATGGGGCAATTGCAAGCCAATAACTTTGATGTAATACACGAAGAAGACAATAGCAACGCCGCTACAGTTATCATTAACACCTGCGGTTTTATTGATAACGCCAAGGAAGAAAGCGTAAACACTATACTACAATATGTAGAAGCTAAAAAACGTGGTTGGGTTAATAAAGTGTATGTAACAGGTTGCCTTAGCGAGCGTTATGCAAGCGAGTTAGAAAAAGAAATACCCGAAGTAGATGCTTACTTTGGCACACGAGATTTGCCTCGTTTGCTCAAAACAATGAAAGCCGATTATAAGCACGAGCTAGTAGGCGAACGCTTACTTACCACGCCGTTTCATTACGCTTACCTTAAAATAGCCGAAGGTTGCGACCGCCCTTGTAGTTTTTGCGCTATACCCTTAATGCGTGGTACACACGTATCAACCCCTATGGAGGAACTGGTTGCGCAAACCGAAAAATTAGCCGCCAAAGGTGTTAAGGAATTAATATTAATAGCACAAGATTTAACCTACTATGGTTTAGATATTTATAAAAAACGTACCCTAGCCCAATTGCTCGAAAAACTAGTAGCAGTAGAAGGTATAGAGTGGATACGCTTGCACTATGCCTACCCAAGTGGTTTCCCAATGGACGTATTGGAGGTAATGAAAAAATACGATAAGGTATGTAACTATTTGGATATGCCATTGCAACACGTAAGCGACAATATGCTTAAAAGTATGCGCCGTGGTATTACCAAACAAAAAACTATGGACTTAGTAAAAGAAGTGCGTGCAATTGCCCCAAAAATGGCACTCCGCACCACTTTAATAGTAGGTTATCCAGGCGAAACCGAAGAAGATTTTAACGAACTTAAAGAATGGGTACGCGAAGCTAAGTTCGACCGTATGGGCGCATTTACTTACAGCCATGAGGAAAAAACACATGCTCACTTGTTAGAAGATGATGTGCCTGCTGAAGTTAAGCAAGCCCGTGTAGATGAACTTATGGAAATACAAGCAGAGGTGTCATATAACTTAAACCAAGCCAAAATAGGGAATACGTACAAAGTATTGTTCGACCGTAAGGAGGGTAACTACTTTATAGGACGCAGCGAATACGACTCTCCCGAAGTAGATAACGAAATATTAGTAGAAGCCAAAAAAGATGTATATGTAGCCGTAGGTAGTTTTGCTAACGTAAAAATTACTAGTGCTGTAGAGTTTGATTTATATGGCGAGTTGGTGTAAAATAGTTGTGATTAATACTAAAAATGCAATTACGAATTCTATATATTAATTATCATAATCACACCCTGAATTCCCC
>JBEBIC010000138.1:0-7456 GCA_040080595.1 Bacteroidia bacterium
AATTTAAGTACGATACAATAATTTATAATGCAATTAATTATAATTGCAAACGAAAAAATAGGACTACAGAAATCCCTATAAAAGGTGCGCCAACTTGCTATTCGATTGGTTGTGGATATGGTAATGGAAGAATTGTTCCATATCGCATTAGAGGTCGTGGAGATTGGTATTTTGAGATTTTGTTTGCAAAAAAAGATGCTGACTTATTTTTTAATTTATTTGATACTGATTTTGATTCAACTATTTATTATTTTCAAGCCTTTACCGATTGTGGTAATAATCAAATTATTGTTGCTCAAAATCGTAAATACGGTATAATTAATTACAGGAACGAAATAATAACGCCAATAATTTATCACGACATAGTTAAACGCAATAACTCGTTATATGATTACACTCGTATTGATGTAAATGAGTATAAGTATTCCCTTTTTGAATATATGTTAAACCAAAAATCAGGCTTTTTAAATTATAGAGGAGAAGTAATAACACCACCTATTTACACCAAATTTTATTTTACTTTTAAAAAATATTCATTAGTACAAACAAACGATAACAAACTCGTTTACATAGACTCATTCGGCAAGCAATATTCAAAATAAATCTAACAAACCATGCTACACATATTTAACACCTTAACCCGCACCAAAGAAGAATTTAAACCACTTAACGCACCACACGTAGGTATGTATGTGTGTGGGCCTACAGTGTATTCGGATGTGCACTTGGGCAACTGCCGTACTTTTATATCGTTTGATATGATATACCGCTACTTGGTGCATTTGGGCTACAAAGTACGCTATGTGCGCAATATTACTGATGCTGGACATTTGGAGGGCGATAATGATGAGGGCGATGATAAATTTGCCAAAAAAGCCAAGCTCGAACAACTTGAACCTATGGAAATAGTACAACGCTATACCGTAGGTTTTAGAGATGTAATGCGCCAGTTTAATACCTTACCACCAAGTATTGAACCTACTGCCACAGGGCATATAGTGGAGCAAATACAAATGACACAAACCATTATAGACAATGGTTTGGCGTATGAAGTAAACGGTAATGTATATTTTGATGTAGAAAAATTTGCCAAAACAAACAACTACGGAAAGCTTACCAATCGCCAGTTGGAAGACCTATTAACCAACACCCGTGAGCTAAACGGACAAGATGATAAACGTGGTAAATTGGATTTTGCACTTTGGATAAAAGCTAAACCCGAACACCTTATGCAATGGATAAGCCCGTGGGGTATGGGTTTCCCAGGTTGGCATATTGAGTGTAGCGCTATGAGCCGTAAGTATTTGGGCGAAACTTTTGATATACACGGCGGAGGTATGGATTTGCAGGCAACGCATCACACCAACGAAATAGCACAAAACATAGGCTGCTGCGGCAAAGACCCAGCAACGTATTGGATGCACACCAACATGCTTACCGTAAACGGTGCACGTATGGGCAAAAGTGTAGGCAATGCGTTTTTGCCACACGAATTATTTAGCGGCTCGCACCCCTTGCTTGACAAAGGGTATGCGCCTATGGCAGTTAAGTTTTTTATGTATCAAACACATTACCGTAGCACCTTAGATTTTAGTAACGATGCCCTACAAGCTAGCGAAAAAGCCTACTCACGCTTAATGGAAGCCTATGGTAAAATTGAAAACTTAAAAACTTCGGCAAGTTCTACTACCAATGTTGCGCCTATTAAAGAGGGGTGTTACGCCGCCATGAACGATGATTTTAATACATCAGTAGCTATTGCACATTTGTTTGATGCTGTACGTTTTATAAACTCTGTTAATGATGGTAAGGAAACTATAACCGAAGCCGACAAAGCTACGTTATTAGCGGTGTTTAACGCATTTGTAAATGATGTATTGGGTATAAACGAAGCCACCCAAAACAACGATAAACTATTAGCAACTACTGATAGTTTAATAAATGTATTAATAGAACTACGCAACCAAGCCAAAGCCAACAAAGACTGGGCTACCAGCGATGCCCTACGCGATAAAATAATAGCAGCAGGCGTACAACTTAATGATACCAAGGAAGGTACAACGTATAGTATTGTTTAGAGGTATATTAACATACAAAAAGCAGTAAGATGAAACTAAATAAAAATATAATTTATGGCGTCTTACTGCTTTTGTTGTTGGGAGATATAGGGTATTCGTTTGTACAGCATTTAAGCATTCCATTAGATGGAGATATGGCTGCGGGTATTATTCCTGCTAAAGATGTGCAACATGTGTTAAACGACCCATTGGGCATTTCGGTTATTACAAAAAATGAGGTGTATCCCAACCCTAATCGTTTTTTTGCGCACTACAGTTTTTATCAGTATTTCAAACATGTACCATTAATTTTGCAACACTACGTTACACCAATTAATAGTATTTACTTAGCATGTGCAATAGCTAAAATAGCAATTCAATTGTTAATTTTGGTACTGTTAGCAATGTACATAACAGGAAGTAATAAATTATTTAGTAAACAAATAGTGCTTGCCTGTGTACTAATCTCTCCTCTTTTCCAGACCAATGGCTATCAACCTTACATGGGTATTATAGACCAATCTATTACCTATACTTTTTTTTATGCTTTGCCCTGTGCCTTGCTATTGTTGATGTATTTACCATTTTTTAATACAATGTATCATCAACAAAAATTTTCTAATGCTATCATTTTAAAATTATTTTTAGTTGTATTAACTTTTGTAGTTACACTTAATGGTCCGTTATTGCCAGGAATCATTTTGGTAATTACTACATTAGTTATTTTAAATGGAATACACAAAATATCAAAAACACAACTGTTCTTTTTTGTGCTATTAAGCCTGTTAAGTGTGTATTCATTATATATTGGTTTAAATAATTCAATATTTGTTAATGAAGAGGTGGTGCCAATACCAGAGCGTTACTATCGCCTGCCTTTAGGGTTGTATTATGTTATTACGCAAAAAATAGGTTATCCAATTTTACTTTTAATGCTAGTAATCAATACCTATATTATTGCAAAATTTTATAAAACTGACGAGGGTAAAAAGCTACTTAATATTTTTAAATGGATAGGACTTTTTAGTTTGTTGTATATACTTTTATTGCCTTTGGGAGGTTACAAAAGCTATCGCCCCAACATACTTAGGTACGACACCATAATGCCTGTAACACTTGCTTTAATTTTTATGTATGGTAGTGGTACTTATTATTTAATAAATAATTTGAACGGAAATAACAAAAAATGGTACGTAGCAATAGTGATAATTTTTTCAATACTATTTACATTTGCCGATGCTCCAGAATTCAACAAAAACAATTGCGAGCGCAATGCTTTACATCAATTAGCACAAGCAAAAGATACTGTAGTAGTATTAAATAACAATTGCGAAATACTATCGTGGACAAAAATACACGACCCAAATGCTTCACAACAAAACGCCCAATTACTTACTTACTGGCACGTTACACAATACAACAAACGCTATTACCAAAAACAACCCACAACCCTTGCAAGCCCTTAATTTACCCACTTATTCGCCCATTTTATCGCCGCAAGGCGATAAAATATATGACCCTATACGCAAGCGTAACATAGTGCTTACGCCTGAGGAATGGGTGCGCCAGCACATTATAAATTATTTGGTGGCGCACTTGGGCTATCCTGCGGGGCGCATGGCGGTTGAAAAAGAATTGAACTACAATCAACTAAAACGCAGGTTTGATATTTTGGTGTACGATGCGCATTTAAAACCCTATTTAATAGTAGAATGCAAAGCACCCAATATACCTATTACACAAGTTACATTTAATCAAATAGCCATGTACAACAAAGTGGTAAATGCGCATATTTTGGTAGTGAGTAACGGTATTAAACATTATTGTAGTACATTTAACCAACAAAAAAACTGCTATGAATTCATTAACCAAATACCTGCTTATACTATTTAGTTGCGCACTGTGTACTACTACGTTTGCACAAACTAACTATGTACCCAATACCCTTATTGTAAAAGTAAAACCTGCGCTACGTGGGCAATGTACGGCATCAAACATTAGTAATGCTAATTTTACGTTGGCGTGTAACAACTTACAAGTAACGAGTATTACACAATTATTTAGCAAAAGTAAAGCCGCCAAAGACTGGGATAACAAGTGTGCTAACTGCGTAGATATTTCGCTTATCTATGAGTTGAAGTTAAATACTACTATTCCATTGCACAAAGCCATTGCGCAACTTATGGCTAGTAACACCTTGATATATGCCGAAGTAAAGCATACGCACCAAGTACAATACACACCCAACGACCCTTTTAAAAGCAACCAATATTACATAACCGATAGTACACGTATGAGCCTATACAACGCATGGAACGTAACTAAAGGCGATACCAATACCGTAATAGGAATAGTGGATACTGGTAGCGATTGGGCGCACGAAGATTTATCTGCCAATGTAAAAAATAATTACAACGACCCTATTAATGGCATTGATGACGATTTTGATGGCTACATTGATAATTTTAGAGGTTGGGATATGTTTGATAATGATAATAATCCGTTGGGACAAAATGGTCACGGAACGCTGTGTGCGGGCATTGCAGCAGCATCAACCAATAATAATAAAGGTATAAGTGGTGTAGGATTTAATTGTAAATTTTTACCCGTAAAAATAGCCAATGCGCAAGGGGTATTGGGAAAAGAGTACGAGGGAGTGGTATATGCTGCAGACCATGGTTGTAGCGTTATAAACTGTTCGTGGGGTGGGGTAGGAGCTACGTCGCAGTATGGACACGATATTATAAAATACGCCACTTATAACCGCAATGCTTTGATAATAGGCGCTGCAGGTAATAATGGAAACGAAAAAGAGTTTTATCCCGCTTCGTATGATGAGGTAATATCGGTAGCCAATGTAGATGATACCGACCATAAATTTACAGGTTCTACCTACAATTATAAAGTAGATGTAAGTGCACCAGGTACTGCTATGTACACCACGTTTGTAGGTAACGGTTATGGGGGTAATGGTGTTGGGGGCTTTGCTACAGGTACATCGTTTGCTGCGCCCGCAGTGGCGGGTGTAGCAGGTTTGGTGCGCAGTTATTTTCCTACTGATGATGCTGCAACCATTGCGCAGCGCATAAAAGCCAGTGCCGATAATATTTATGGTATTAACTTCCAGTATTTTGATAAACTAGGCACAGGCCGTGTAAATGCACACAAAGCACTTACTCAAAACGATGCTTGGTTAGTATTTACTCGTAAACAAATTACAACAAACGCATTAGGTAACTACACTACTAACGATACGCTTAATGTAACCTTTACACTCAAAAATTATATAGCTACCGCCAATACAATTGTAGTAAGCGCATCAAGTACATCGCCCTATTTGCAAGCATTAAACACTACTTATAATTATGCAACAGCTATGGTTAATGATACTTTTGGCAATGGGAGTGGAGTTCCAATACAATTTAAAATAATAGGTAATGTGCCTTACAACACAGTAGTACCTATTAAGTTAGAAGTGTTTGCTAACGGAAAATTATCAGGCAATGAAGTATTTATTACAACTATTAACCCTGATTATTTAACCATAAAAAATAACGCTATAACTACCACCATTACTAGCAAAGGGACTAATGGCTATACCAATGGTAGTGTGCATAATGGCGAAGGTTTGTTGTACAACAACACTAACGTATTGTACGAAAGTTCGTTTATGATAAGTAATAAATGGCAACAAACAACTGATGGTTTTAGAAATAATACTACCAACGATACCGATTTTGTACGATTAAACGCAGTAAAATATATACCAAGTGTTGATGCTAACTACACACAATACAAAACTACATATACTACCATAAATGGTTTGGTAATGCGTGTGTGCGAGCAAACACTTTTACCAACATTAACTACTAATAATGAGTACATAATAAAACGTTATACGCTAACTAACACTAACAATGCTAATGCAACCAACGTGTATGCAGGCATTATTAACGATTGGGATATTGACAATGCACTTAATAAAGGCGCAACTGTAGCTAACAAAAAACTAAGTTATACATTTAGTCCTGTTACTCAAGCAGCAGCAGGTACAAAGCTACTAAGTGCTACGCCTAGCTTTAATAGTTACCATATAGATAATGTAAACGGAGGTGCTGGAGGTATTAATATAGGTACTCCGCAGGGCTTTTATGATAGTTTAAAATACATAGCACTTAGTACCAACCGCTTTAGTGCAGGCATAGCAACAACACAAGGCAATGATGTAATGCAGTGCGCATCGGTGGGACCATTTAATATAAATGCAGGAGATAGTATTACGCTTGATTTTGCTTTGCTACTAAGTACATTACAAGATATAGAAACGCTGGGAGATACCGTACAAGCGCATTACAACAAATTAGTTAATGTAAATAGTGTGCGTAATAATTTTAGTAATGCCACTATACAAGTTTATCCTAACCCTGCGCACACCACATTACACATCAATAATTATACGCTTAATAATATAAAAACGATAGCCGTAATAGATGTATTGGGCAACACGCATATATGCAACGTAACTAACCAAACTATAGATATAGCAATGCTTACCAACGGAATGTATTACGTATCAATAAACGACGCGTACATTAAATTTATAAAAGAATAATACCACATTTTGAAAACCACTACCACCAAATATACCAAAGAGCAAGTAAGCGATGTTATACGCTTACTAAAAGCAATAGCGCACCCCGAAAGATTGGCTATTGTAAAACTAATAGAGCAACAAAAAACATTAACTGTTACCGAAATATATGTACGCCTAAAAATAGAGCAGCCCATAGTATCGCACCACTTAACTATACTAAAAACAGCGGGTGTATTAAATGGTAAAAAAGACGGCAAAGCTACCAACTACACACTAAGTAGCGCCAAAGTAGCATCGTTGCTTACTGCTGTGTATAAGCTAATAAGTGTTTAATTGCTGATTTTAATTTGTGCATTTGTAGTAGGTTTTAATTTGCTAAATTCAGCTTAGTTTTAATTTATGACGTTGCGGTTTAATTATTTAATCATAGAGTTTATACCGAATAACAAACAAGTAAATATTTACTTTTATTTTAGCCATAATTCAAGTATTCTATTTTAAAATTCGCAGTAAATGCGCACATTTTACACAATTAGTACTTACTCAATTTAATATACAAATCTTAATCGGTATAAACTCTAATTAATCCTTTTTAATACTAGGAATGCTGGAGTAACAAAAACTACTCCTTAATAAACGATGTTTTATACTCTTTGCCGTTAATAGTAACAATAACAAAATATACGCCTGATGCCAATTCACTCACATCAATTATTGATGAGTTTATAATGGTGTTTACACGCAATACCTCTTTGCCCAGTAAGTTGTTTATGGTTACGTTTTCAATAACACCATAAGTACTATT
>JBEBIC010000005.1:0-30763 GCA_040080595.1 Bacteroidia bacterium
AGCTTTTACTGCTTTACAAGTTGTACCTGTAGTTGTTACATTACAGCTAGCTTCTGCATCAGCTTTTTTAGCTTTAAATGTACCTCCTGAAATAGTTATACCTCCTGTTGTACACTCACATTTGTAATCTTTTTTGCATGATGATAATGCTACTACTGCAACTGCAGCTACTAATACTAATTTTTTCATTGTTTATTTTTTAGTTGGTTAATACTAGTGCAATAATAATAAAGTTTTTTTATTTGCAACTCTTTTTTTTAAATGACAATTATTAGGCAACAGAATGTTAATAAACGTGTTTACAAACCAAATTTTAAATTACTGTAAAACGCTTATTTTTTAATGAAATTTACCACTATGACATTTATAAAAACAACACTGCTATTTTGCGCCATTGCTTTATTGTTTGGCTGCACTACATCTACCAAACACACCGAAACTCGTACTGTATTTAAGTACAACGAAAGCTCAGGCATTAACTCCCTAGACCCTGCATTTGCCAAAGACCAATCTACCACTTGGGCTACCAACCAACTGTACAATGGATTGGTGCAAATGAATAATAAGTTAGAGGTAAAACCCTGCATAGCTAAGCGTTGGGCTGTAAGTGCCGATGGACTTAAATATACCTTTACGTTGCGTAATGATGTTTATTTTCATAACCACGAATTGTTCGCTAATGGCAAAGGACGCAAGGTAATAGCAAGCGATTTTGTAAATAGTTTTTTTCGAATAATAGACGAAACAGTAGCATCGCCTGGGGCATGGATTTTTAATAGTATAGACCGTAGCGAAAAGAGCGGTTATCTAGGTTTTGAAGCCGAAAATGATACTACACTTAATATTTATTTAAACAAACCGTTCCCTCCATTTTTGGGTTTGCTTACTATGCAGTATTGTAGTGTAGTACCACACGAAATTGTAGAACATTATGGCAAAGATTTTCGTAACCACCCAGTAGGTACAGGGCCTTTCAAATTCAAATTATGGAAAGAGGGTGTGAAATTAGTATTGATGAAAAACGAAAATTATTTTGAACGAGATAATGCAGGTAAGCCACTCCCTTACTTAGATGCGGTTGCTATAACATTTGTATCGGACAAGCAAACTGAGTTTTTGGATTTTGTAAAAGGTAATATTGATTTTATATCGGGCATGGACGGCAGAGGAAGCTATAAAGACGAAATACTTACGCACGATGGTAAGCTAAACCCCAAGTACGCAAGCACTATGTTGTTGGAGTCGCAGCCTTACTTAAACACGGAGTACATAGGTATTTATGTTGATGAAAACCAAGTGGGAAAGGGTACTAATCCGTTGCATAATAAACTGGTGCGCCAAGCCATAAGCCATGGTATTGACAAACAAAAATTAATAAGTTATATGCGCAACAACATAGGTACGACTGCCGTAAACGGTATAGTGCCCGCGGGTTTACCATCATTTAGTAATACTGTAAAAGGCTATGAATATAACCCAACTAAAGCCAAACAACTATTAGCCCAAGCAGGATATGATGGCACTAAAAAAATGCCCGAAATAAAAATAAGTACTACCGAAAAACGCTTAGATATATTTGAATTTATACAAAGTCAATTAAGCGAAATAGGTGTAAACGTTAAGCTAGAGGTTAATCCGTCGGCGGTGCATAGGCAAATGATTGCTAAGTCGGCACTTAATTCGTTTTGGGCAAGTTGGATAGCTGATTACCCTGATGCCGAAAATTATTTTACGTTGTTTTATAGCAAAAACTTTTGTCCCGCAGGGCCTAATACTACCCATTTTAAAAATGTGGAATTTGATAAATTATACGAACAATCGCAAAACGAAACCGTGGATAGTGTGCGTTATAAAACTTACCAAAAAATGGATCAATTATTAATGAATGAAGCACCTGTAATCCCTTTGTACTACGACCAAGTAATACGCTTGTATCGCAACAATATAGAGGGCTTAGAGAGTAACGCACTTAATTTATTAATACTTAAAAACGTTAAGAAAAATAACTAAATGCAACAACAGTTAAGTTATTTTATGGTAAATAAGCCTTACGGTATGCTATCGCAATTTACCCGCGAGGGCAAGTGGAATGCGCTTTGCGACCTTAATTATACATTTGCTAAAGATGTATATCCAGTAGGACGATTAGATGCTGATAGCGAAGGTTTGCTATTACTTACTAACGACACAAGGCTGAATGCCTTGCTACTACAGCCTAAGCAACACATTGCCAAAACATATTTAGCACAGGTAGAAGGCTTAGCAACTCCACAAGCTATACATACATTATGCACAAGCGTTACTTTTACCAACAACAATGCACCTCACAGCGCACGTGCTACACACGCAAGTATAGTAACGCAACCCAACTATATAACCGAACGTAGTACACCTATACTCGCAAAACGTTTTCCTACTACAAGCTGGATAACGCTAACAATAGACGAGGGTAAAAACCGACAAGTACGTAAAATGACCGCCGCAGTAGGTTTGCCCACATTGCGCTTAATTAGAATTGAATTAGGTACATTTACATTGCAAAACTTTATAACTAATACCGTTACACCACTTACTTTAGTACAAGTAAAAAGTGCTTTTAATTTAACTCAACTTTAACTTATTATGAAAAATAGCTTAATCATTCTTATAGCATTAATAACAGTACTAAATGCGTGTAATACCAAGCGTAGTGCGCAACGCAACAAAAATAAAATAAACTACACACACCTGTTAGATACTATAAACATAGTACCACAAAATGCCGTAGCACCATATAAAGCAAGTGCTAAAAAAAGCATTGATATTACCCACATGGATTTGAACGTTGATTTTAATTACGCTGAGCAAACTATGCACGGAGTGGCTACACTAACATTGCGTCCGTATTTTTATGCTACCGATAGTATAGTACTTACTGCCAAAACAATGGATATAAACAAGGTAGAATTACTTAACGCAGGGTTTAATGCAATTAAAAATTATACCTACGTAAATGATAATTTGACCATACATTTAACCAAACAAATTACCACCAAAGACTCTATTGCCCTACGTATTGATTACACCGCTAATCCCGAAAAAATAAAGAAAGGAACGGGCAAAGCCATTACTGCGGATAAGGGTTTGTACTTTGTAAACCCATTGCGTGCAGATGCCACCAAGCCACGTGAAATATGGACACAAGGCGAAACAGAAGCCGCAAGCTGCTGGTTTCCTACGGTAGAGGCTACCAACGAAAAATTTACACACAACTTACAAATAACAGTGGAGGATAAAGACGTAACATTAAGCAATGGTACGTTGGTGAAATCGGTAAAGCAAGCCAATGGTATGCGTACTGATTATTGGGAAATGAAACAAGCCAACGCTCCCTACCTTGTAATGCTTGCTGTGGGCGAGTTTGAAGTAATAAAACAACAATGGCGTGGTAAGGAAGTAAGCTATTATTTGGAAAAAGAATTTGCACCACTCGCACAACAAAACTTTGGAGATACGCCTGAAATGCTAGAATATTTTTCCAATACGTTGGGGGTAGAATATCCGTGGGTAAATTACAAACAAGTGGTAGCCCGCGATTACGTAAGCGGTGCTATGGAAAATACAACCGCAACATTGCACGGCGAGTTTATGAATAAAACCAAAGCCCAAAGTATAGATGCGCATCCGTTTGATTACTACCACGATGTAGTAGCGCACGAATTATTCCATCAATGGTTTGGCGACTTAGTTACGTGCGAAAGTTGGAGTAATTTGCCTTTAAACGAATCGTTTGCAAGCTATGGCGAATACCTTTGGATAGACCACAAATACGGCACACAAGCGGCCGATGACCACCTGAAAAAACAACTGAACGAATACTTGTACGAAGCACAAGGCAAACAAGTAAATATGATACGCTACGACTATACTGCGCCTGATGATATGTTTGATGCGCACTCGTACCAAAAGGGTTCGCGCATATTGCACATGTTGCGTAAATACGTAGGCGATATTGCTTTTTTTAAATCGTTGCAATTGTATTTAACACAAAACAAATTTAAAAATGCCGAAATAGCCAACCTGCGTATGGCGTTTGAAGAGGTTACGGGCGAGGACTTAAATTGGTTTTTTAATCAATGGTTTTTTAATGCGGGACACCCTGTGTTAAGCTACAATTACAGCTTTGACGAAGCTAAGCAAGTGTTGAATGTAAACGTAAATCAATCGCAACAAAACGATGGCAACTCTCTTATTTATCAACTGCCCACAAGCGTTAATGTATATACCACAGCAGGGGTTACTACACACACTATTACCATCAATAAAATAGACCAAACATTTGCATTACCTTGCACAACCGCACCATTGCTGGCATTGTTAGACCCTAACCACGAATTATTATCGCAAGTAAATGATACGTTAAATAGTATAGCGCAACTAGAAACAATATATAAATACGCTACAAGCTACGCACAAAAACGACTAGCATTAGTCGGCGCAGGTACTATTACCAACGATTACAAGGCACGTAACCTAATAACACAACTATGCGCTGATGATTATTGGGGAATGCGCATAGAGGCATTAGATAAAATAAACGAGTGGACGTTGGAACAAAAAAACGAAATAGTACCGCAAATAAAAAACATAGCAAGGCTAGATAAAGTAGTATTGGTGCGCACTTCGGCCTTAGCACTGTTAGCATCAGGCACGTATAAAAACGATACAGAAGTAGCCGAAATAATGAATACGGTATTAAGCTCAGATTCATCAGTAACTAACAAAGCATTGGCATTAAAATTTAGTTTAACAACCGAAAAATCAATCCCTACCGAAACGCTTAACGGCTATGAGCAAAGTACCGACCCTACTACCTTGCTGGTGTTGGCACAGCATTATGCAGACAAAAAAGTAAACGGTAAATTTGATTTTTATAAAAATGCGGCTCCTAAAGTAACTAAGCGCGATTTGTTTTACATGGCAGCAAGCTATACACAATACACAGTAGCTATAAACGATGTAAATGAATATATACCAACGGCTAATTTTTTAGTAACGCAAACACAAGCCAAAGCGCCCGATTGGGCAAGAGTATATAGCTATTACAACATAAAAGATTTAATAAAAGCCAACAAAGCACAACTTACAATAGCCACTACAACGCAAGCAAAAGCACAACACCAACAGTTAGATATAAACCTCAACAGCCTACTTAACAGTACATTAGCTACCGAAAAAAGCGAGGAGGTAAAAGTGAATGTGAGTAATTACAAATAATTATTTCAATAATTTGTTTTGAAATTAAGTTAAAATAATTATCATTGTATTGTTATTAATTTTAACAATTGATAATTTAACTTATTCAAAATACAGCTAATGAACCCCTACATTTCGCACCTTGCAAGCAACCTAAAAACAATGCGTAACCGAGCTAATCTTACGCAAGAAGAAATAGCAGCCGCACTAACTATTACACGTGGTAAATGGGCTAGCTATGAGGGAGGGCACGCTAAAAACTTGCCAGTGGAAGATTTAATGGCGCTGTCGGAGTATTTTAAACTAAGTATTGATACACTTATTAAAATAGATTTAACTGCACAATCCGATAAAAAATTGGACGAACTTTTTGCGGGTAACGATACCTTTGTATCGGGCGCAAAACTGCGTGTATTGCACGCTACACTAGATGCGCACGGTAACGAAAACATAGAGTTAGTACCGCTTAAAGCTAAAGCAGGTTATGCCACAGGTTATAACGACCCAGAGTACATACATAAGTTACCTACGTTTCAGTTGCCATTTTTATCGAGCAACCGCAAGTACCGTACGTTTCAGATAGATGGAGATAGTATGGAACCTATACCTAACAAAACCTACGTAGTAGCCGAGTATGTAGAAAACTGGTTTGATATTAAAGATGGATTTGCCTACATTATTGTAACCAAAAATGATGGCATAGTATTTAAAGTAGTGTATAACTTTATAAGCGAGCGTAAGTGTTTGCAACTGCACTCGTACAACCCAGTATATAGCGACTATGAAGTGCAAGCCGAAGACATAGTAGAAGTGTGGAAGTTTGTAAACTACATAGCCAACGAACTACCCGATGAGCGTTTTAGCAAACAAACATTTATGGAAGAACTTCGTGAAATGGAAAAGCGCATCAATCACATGAAAAGTAAACTAACGTAATTTTAATTTAAAAAATTGATGAAGAGTTAATTTGGAAATATGCTTGTATGTAAAGTTACCTAAATTTTATTTTTGATATATGTTTCCTTTTTTACTCCAGTTTTGATAATGCCATTTGCGAAGCTATTTGTTCGGCTTTCTTTTTAGAAAACGAAGTTCCCTCGCCCATTATAACATTGTTTACAAATAATTGCACTGTAAATTTATTGTTTTGCGCAGCTATATCATCATTAAGTAAGCTAAATTCAAATGGTAATTTTTGGGCTTGAACAAAACGGATAAGTTGCGATTTGTAGTCAGTATCTACAGCCTCTACTTCGTCAAAGTCTATGTATATTTTAAGTACTCTTTCCAATATAAATTTTTGAGCTACTGCGTAGCCTTTGTCCATGTATATAGCGCCAATTAAGGCTTCGAACAAATCTTCGCGAATACTTTTTTGATTGCGGTTGTTTTCTAAATTTACATTTATCAAACTTTCCAAACCCATTTTAGCACTAATTTTACTCAATTGTTCTTTACCCACAACACGTGAGCGCATTTGCGACATAAAACCTTCGTCGCGTGTGGGGTAACGACGGTACAAAAAATCGGAAATAATAGCACCTAAAACGGAATCGCCCAAAAATTCCAAACGCTCATAACTTTTATGAACTCCATTTACAATAACTCGCTCGGAACTTAGTGTAAATGCAAGTTCATAAAAATTAATATTGGACGGATAAAATCCGCACGTGTTTTTTATGGCTGTACTTAGGTTTTTATTTTTACTAAATAAATGTTTTACTGTACTCAATATTAAGTGTCAATTACGAATTAAAAATTACGAATTACGTTTACAATCAATTGTTTTACGACACTAAAACACATCAATAAAATTGTACTTACTTAGGCAATATATTTTTTAAAAATAACCGAAGCATTGTGTCCTCCAAAACCAAAGGTATTACTCAAAGCTGCGTTTACGGTGCGCTTTTGTGCTGTATGGAACGTAAAGTTTAAACGTGGGTCAAACTCTGGGTCATCAGTAAAATGGTTAATAGTAGGTGGTACTACATCATTCTTAACAGCAAGTATAGCAGCAATAGCTTCAATAGCTCCTGCGCCACCAAGTAAATGCCCTGTCATACTTTTGGTAGAACTTATGTTTAGTTTAAATGCGTGGTCGCCAAATACTTCTTGTATGCCTTTTACTTCGCTTGGGTCGCCTACGGGAGTGCTTGTTCCGTGTACATTTATATAGTCAATATCAGTAGGTTGCATATAAGCATCTTCTAGCACGCTACGCATTACTAGCTTTGCGCCTAAGCCTTCGGGGTGTGTAGATGTTATGTGATGCGCATCGGCACTCATTCCACCGCCTACCATTTCGGCATATATTTTAGCACCACGTGCTATGGCATGTTCGTACTCTTCTAGTATAATACAACCTCCACCTTCGCCCAATACAAAACCATCACGTTCTTTATCAAACGGACGAGATGCTGTGGCTGGAGAGTCGTTGCGTGTACTTAATGCGTGCATAGCGTTAAATCCGCCAATACCCGCTTCGCAGCATGCAGCTTCCGAACCACCACTAATAATAACGTTACATTTGCCCAAACGTATTAAGTTAAACGCATCTATCAACGCATTGGTTGAGGTAGCACAAGCTGATACTGTAGAGTAATTGGGCCCATGAAAACCGTATTTAATAGAGATTAATCCACCTGCAATATCCGAAATCATTTTAGGAATAAAGAAAGGATTAAAACGAGGTGTACCATCGCCTTTGGCAAATTCAAAACATTCTTCTTGGAAAGTAATAAGCCCACCAATGCCCGAACCCCATATAACTCCTACACGGTTACGGTCTAGTTTTTCCATATCAAACCCCGCGTCTTTAATGGCTTCGTCGCTAGCAACGTGTCCAAACTGTGCGTACAAATCTATTTTTCGCCCTTCTTTGCGTTCAAAATAATCTTCGGTTTTATAGTTTTTTACCTCGCAGGCAAATTGTGTTTTAAATTTTGATGCGTCAAAGCGAGTAATAGGAGCAGCTCCACTTACGCCGTTTAATAAGGCATTCCAATAGTCGTTTACATTGTTACCAATGGGAGTAATAGCTCCAAGACCTGTTACAACAACGCGTTTTAAGTTCATGTATGTATGTGTTAAATTACGGTTCTAAGATACACCTAAGTTGGTAAAAACAAAACGTGTTTGTAAAAATATTTTGAAACATAATTTATACTCAGTGTTGAGTAATTTTTATGGCTATACTTATTGCACTTTGGCTATACATAGCGCTTGTTGTGCATAAGTAGTATTGATAGATAGTTGAAGCGGTGTAAGTATGTTTAAATTTGGTATAATAGCTTAACACTTGAAACAGCACCACCAACTATTTAAACTATGGAACACTTACAAGAACAGGGGGCTGCTCTAGTTATTGATTTAACGCTACAATAAACTATATTTAGCAGTTGTATAGTTCAGCAATCTTAATTAACCCCACCTCGGTGTGGTTTGTAACTACGCATTAATATCGTTTCTTTTTTAGCATAACACAAGTGTAAATTTTAAAACGATACTAAAGTGTAGTTTGTAACTACACTTAGCAAACCGTATAGCCCACATACCCTTAATTACATAAGACTACGCCTAGGTGGGGTGGCACAGTAGTAATAAACGTGCCTCGCAAGGTAGGCGAAAAAGCCTATTATTTTGAATATGCTTTAGATACCGCACCTACCGATTGGAAACCTGTGGGCTACACCACCATTACTAAATACACATTGAGTAACCAAACGCCTGCCACCAAACTTTGGATACGCTATGCCGCCATAAGCAAAACAGGTATGGGCGCATTTAGCGATGCCAAACAAGTAATAATAGTGTAAAGCACTAGCGTAATAACGTTTTAAATAGTAATAGCCCACGGTGTATGCCGTGGGCTATTACTATTTAAAACATATTCTTTTTTGTATCTATTGCACTACTACTTTAATAGCACTTACGGTATTGTTTACGGTACTTACTTGCAACATATATATACCATTGGGCAATGTGTTTACAGGTATAGTTTGCGTGTTGCTAGCGCTTGTATATAGGTTGTTTATTACTTGTTGCCCCAACCCATTGTACATACATACAGTACTTATGCTAGCGGTAGCGTTTATTGTTAATGTAGTAGCCGTTGGGTTAGGAAAGGAGGTAATATGCTCAAGGGCTTTGTTTTTAAATCCAGAAGTATTACAAAATTCATAACACGAAGCGTATGCAGTATCATCATATAACGTTATTCCATTATGAGTAACACATAGTAATGAAGGTAGACAACCATCTACAATTCCCGCTCCAATTGCATCAGGAAAAAATAAACCATAAGTACTTCCTATACCCTCTATCCAATATTCTATTTCATAAAAGCCAAAATTGTAACTTTTTAATGATAATCGTTTGCGATACTTAGTACCTATTAATACACTATCTATAGCTATTACTCTAACGATGTTTCCGCCTTGAGAGTTGTAATAATCTACTGATGGATAAACACTAACAGTATCGTTTACGTTTAGCGAAAAATCGTATAATAAACGTTCTTGGCTACTGTCAGCAGGTACTGTATATATGCGTTGTGTTAAACTATCCTCACGCAATAAAGCAAAAAACACGCCTGTTGTAAGCGAAGGTCCACTACATTTATTATATTTTTTGTATAAATGACCGTTGTATAAAGAGTCGCCACTTATAAAAAACTTGCTCTCCATAACCGACCACACCGCATTGCTATCGGGTAGGGCTTGGTATTGCGCCTGTGTAGTAAATACACTTACTACTAATGCCGAAATAAGTAAAATTGTTTTCATAATGTGTGGGGTTTTAGTTGAGGGTTTAATTAATAATTACTATTTTTTGTGTGCTAATGTGTGTGGTGTTTGTTCTTAATACGGCTAATTTAACACCTTGGTTTAACTCCTGCGCACTAAGTTTATAAGTGGTAGCATTAGCGGGCAATGTGTAAGTTTTTACTAATGTACCTGTTATATTGTATATATCCAAATAAAGTGCTTCTTCATTATTAGGTACTGTATATGTTACCATTGCCTCAGTACTAAATATATTAGGTTGTATAACTAAGCTACCTAAGGCAGTTGTTCTAGTCGTGCTTAACCCTACGGTGTTGCAACCCGCTATATAACAACCTAAACTATCCGTTTTTACTAGCCAAGTGTTTACATGGTTACCGTATGGTGGTGTATTGTAATGCTGTTGAAAAGTTCCGTTTAAAAACAAACCTCCATCTTGTGCATGGGCTATTGAGTACATTGTAGCAAAAATATAATTACTATCAACATATAAATTTCTCTGCCACAAACTATCTCCAATACTATTAAATTTCCAAATAAATTGAATACTACTTGTAGGATTATTTGTTGTAGATGATCCTACAACAACAAAATTATTATTTGTAGTTTCTGTTACTGAACTAAAAGCTTCTTCGCGGTTAACTAAACCAGGTGTTTTTTGCCATAATACAGTTCCTGCCGAGTCTATTTTTATTAATAACCCTTGATTATCGCCACTAGCCATTAATTGAGTTCCTATCATTAAATAATTACCGTCTGTTGTAGCTATTATTTTTTCGCATCGTTCTGCTGTAGCTGTAGCATAGTTTTGTTGCCATTCTACACCTCCCAAACTATCTATTTTGTATAATAATATATGTGGATTAGGTGAACCTATTTGTTGCATAACACTTAGCACCAATGCACCGCTATCTTTGGTAGTTACGACTGAGTTTGCTCCATCGTAATTATTAGCACCTCCATATTGGTGTCGCCACAATTCATTACCCATACTATCCGTTTTTATTATTAACGATTGAGTAAGATTTCCTGACCCCGCTAAGGGTTGATTTTGCCCAACGAGTAGTAATGCATTATCATAGGTTTCGGTAGCCGAATAAAAGTGAGACTCATCTCCTAACACAAATTCTTTGGTAAATAAAGTATCTCCATTACCATTTATTTTAAACAGTGCGGCATTTTTTTTACCTGAATTATAGTCACGAGAACCTACTACCACATAACTATTGCTGTGTGTTTTTATTATTGCACGCATGCCAAACATTTGCATAAGAGTATCGGCATAGCTTTTTATATAAGTAATAATCCCTGTAGGGCTTATTTTAGCAATATAAAAATAAGAGTAATTGAGGGCAGAGGGATTCAAATTATAGTAACCACCACCTGTAACCGCCATTAAATAATCTCCTGCGGGGGTTGGTATAACTACAGCCGTTTCGCTTTGTTGAAGCGTGTCGTTTTTTTGAGGTAGGTGCTTTACATCAAATCGGTTGGGTTGCGCAAAACAATTACTAACACTTATAATTGTTAAAACTATGCAAGCTATTGTTTTCATAATTTATAAAAATAGAAAACCCCAATGCGCCAACAGGCGCATTGGGGTTAGGTTAATATTAGTCTTGCATTATCATTTTTTTGGCATCTATTACTTTATCGTTTTCTATTAAGTAATAAAAATACAACCCTGTGTTTAGGTTGTTTACCTCTATTGAGTTTTCGCCCGCTGTTAGTTTTACTACTTGTATAGTTTTGCCTACGGCAGTAGTAATTTTTAGTATAGGGTTTTTGGCAGTAGTGCTAACTGTAGCACGTATGGTAGTGCTTGCCGTAAACGGATTAGGCGTGTTGGCATACAGGGTAGAGCCATGTACCTCGGTAGCAGGTGCCGTTTCTACGGCGGTAGCTACTACGGTAGCGGCAGTAGGTGTTGCGCTATGTACAGTTTCGGGTTGGCGGTTTATGGTTTCCCCTTTTACAGTTTCTAGCACTAATGCGGCATTGGTAGCCATAGCGGTAGTACCGCTCGCTATGTTGCGCAGGGTAGCTTCTTGCGTTGCGTTTATATCATAAAACGTTTTGTTTTGTGTATATAATTGCAATGCTATGGCATAAAACTGATGAAAACTCTTGTTTTCTTTACCCGTAGTAGGTACTTGTGCTATATAGCTTTTTGCCTTACTTATATTGTTAGTATATAGCATTTCGCTTACTAATAGTTTGGTAGCTTCTGTACTATTAAACTCCTCCAAGGTAGCCATACGTGCTGTGTTATCGCCCTCTTGATTGTAAGTGTTTATAAGGTCGTTGGCTAGTTGGTATTTAGCAAGTACATTAGTTTCGGCTTGCATTTTTATACGATTACCACTTGCGCAACCTGTAGTGCATGGTGGTGCTTCGTAGCACGAATTTTCTGGGCTAACTGATTTAGCTATTCTTGTAACGTTACCAAGATAACACGACGGATCTTGCTTGTTTGAAGTTCCAGGAAAAACATTTAATGCACCTATTACATAATAATTAAGATTATTATTTAAGAAAGAGTGAATATGTTTTCCTGCTGGAGAACAAGCGTCATTAAATGTATTACCCGCTCTATAATCATTGGTAGTTATACCGTTAGTTCCTTGATGTGCTAATGAACCATTGTTAGAGGTAGGGTTTAAGTACCACGATTTTGTATTGTTAGTATAAGTGTTGCAACTAATTTTTAGTGCTGGATTATCTGTTTCCGTTTGGGTAGCAAAGTTTAACCCTGTAAATGTGTTAAAAGCAACAGTACCTCCAAAACTAGCAGAGCCTTTTATTATAACACCATAATTTTGGTTTAAACTTAATCCTGTAAATGTGTTGTGCGTAATATTAAAGCCTTTAGCGCCATCTACATATATGCCCCATTGTTGCAAGCTAGACGGGTTACCTACAAAGCCTGGTATAGTAAAGGTATTATTATCAATAGCACCAAAACTTAAGTTGCCTTGTATGCCTTGTTGTACATTGTTAAATGTACTATTGCGCACTTGTACGGCTTTGCTTGCCGTGGTTAAAAATGTTTTAGCATATACGCCAGCAGTTAAGTTTATAAATTCGGTTTTATCTATAGTTGAACCACTTCCTAAAGCATTTACTATATATGATGCGTCCTCGCTATATATACCTGTACCTCTTATATCTACATCAAACACACCTGTGTTTTGGAATGTACAGCCTCTAAAATTAACGTTACTAACGTCCCACAGAGTTACAAAGTTAGTAGTACCGTATCTTCTACCGCCAGTAACATAACTTGAGTCTTTTAGAGCTGCATCAGCAGTAAATACACAATTGTTAAAAAAACTTAGGTTATTATCTAAGCCCGATGGTGCATGATAGCTTGAGAATGATACGCAACGTTTATTGTTTTTAAATGTAGAATTAGTAGCTTGTACATACCCACCATTAAATGTAGTACCTCCGCCTACCTTAGTAAGTTGTACGGCTTCACGTGCGTTTTCAATAATGGCATTGTTTTGTAAAATTAGTACACCTTGATTAGCCAAATTTTGAGTTTTGGTTTTATCGCCCCACACCTCTATACCTTGCCACATTAAGCCACAACCCGAAGTTATAGTCCCTCCATCTATTACTAATTTTGCTCCAGGTTTTACTATTATTTTAGCTTCGTCGGGCATTAATACATTACATTGTATAGTAAGTGTAGCACCTGCCTCTACTATAATGTCTGAGTAAAGTTTAATGTTAAAATCCCAAGTTTCGTTAGCTGTAATTACTTTTGGTATTGTACTATACACACAATCTTTAACATAACGGCGTACCGATTTGAGTGATAGTGCACGGTGCATTTTAGCCATTTGTTTAGGTGAAAAATAACCACCAGTTTGGCAACCGCCCATATTATTGTTAGTACAGGTATTACCTGCGGCAAAAGGATTACAACTCCAACCAGTTTGCTGTAAACATATTGCAGCACTTCCTGTACCAAACACATCGTCTAAATAATCAGGGTCGGTTTGAACGCAGGTTTCTGGGCAACAGCTAGGAGGCATACCAGGAAGTGAACCAGAATAAGTATGAAATAAGTCTAGGCAATGTCCTAGCTCGTGACCTATTGTACCCGAAGTAGCGTAGTAGCCAATATTGTTACCATTGTTCCAACTTTTGTTAAGGACAACAATCTGATTATAGTTGTAATTTGTGGAACTAGGAATAAAAGCACGAGGTGCAGCACTTATAGAATCCGCAGTGTTTTTATAATTAAGGATACCTGCAAAATCGGTTAAACAAATATTTAATTGCTTCATTCTATTTGGGTTAATAGATGAAATATAATTTAATAATAATGCTTCATCCCCATAATTAAGTCTTCCAGATTGACTCATAGCTGTGTTTTGGTAAAAATAAATATTGGCTATTTCAAATTTAATTTTAGAACTTGCAATAAAAGGAACACCCGCTAAAGGGTCGCTAGGAGCAGTATTAAAAATATAAGAATCATTAACCCATTTCATTATTTGATTTAAGTTAGCTAAATCAGTAGGTGTATTTTGCCAGTTATTACCGCCACTATTATCTTGAAAAACGTTTATGTTTACCATAATAGTTTTTTCGGGTGTATTTACATCGGGCGTGTGGTATGCGTATCTATTGTATTTAGTGTTATAACTTGCAGATGTACTTGTACATGTTGCGCCTATACCTAATGTACTTGGCCCCGAAAATGCAGGAGGGGCTATTGTAGTACAACCATCGGTTGTTACTTGTGCTAGTGTAGTTGCTGGTACTACTAAATTCCAATAGGAAAGTAGGAGTGCAATTAATTTTAATGATTTGTTCATGTTGTTAAGTTATTTAGTGAATTTATTGTTTGGTTTTCTAATTTATAGTAATAGTGTTATGTACTACGGTGGGGCTGGTACACATAAGAATAATTTCATTTTATTAATAATGATTATTCTACTACCGTCTCTATCATAGATAGTTATTTAAAAAAAAGAGCGTGAGACAGTTGCCGTTACTTGCGATTGAGGTGGTCGAATACCTTGTAAAAAGTAAAGCAACGCTCACGCATTGTGCGTGAGCGTTTACTTACCACCTGTTTACGTTGAATTTTCGACCTTTCAATCACAGGATGATATAGCAAACGCTATTTATAATTGTTACAAGGGTAGTTTAAATTTTGGAGTTACACAAATTTATTATTGCTCAATAATTATCCCCTATACTTTATTTGGCGCAGTTTTCCTATAGCCCCTCACCCACAGCACTTACCATTACAATTGCTTTTTTAATTGTTTTTACGGTTTCGTGGAATGATAGTGTAAGGCGTTTGTTTTTCTCCGCCATTTTAACCAAACTTTGGTGGCTTTGCATATATTTAAGTATGTGGGTAAACGTAGGCGAATCGTAAAAAGGCGAGTCGGGCTTGGCGGTAAACAAACCAAACATTTTATTTTGTTTCATTACTATTTTTTCAAAACCTAAGGCACGGCTAATCCAACGTAGGCGCACTACATTAAGTAAGTCTATTACTTCCTTGGGCAATGCCCCAAAACGGTCTATTAACTTTGCTTCAAAGGCAAGGAGTTCTTCTTCCGTTTTTACATCGTCCAGTTCCTTGTATAATAATAAACGCTCGCCACTACTCTCAATATAATGAGTAGGGAAATGTATGCTTATATCGGTATCTATACTGCAATCGTTTACAAACGCTTTTAGGAACGGTGTATTACTTATGTTGCTACGTTGTGGGTTATTGGCATCAACCATAAACAAATCGCCAAACTCTTCTTCCTTGAGTTCTTGCACGGCTTCGTCCAATATTTTTTGATACATTTCAAAACCTATTTCAGTAATAAAACCACTTTGCTCGCCCCCCAATAAGTTGCCTGCACCACGTATATCAAGGTCTTTCATGGCTATATTAAAACCACTACCTAAGTCGCTAAATTCTTCCAAAGCACGCAACCTACGGCTAGCCTCATTAGTAAGTATAGTTTGTGGTGGTGTAAGCAAGTAGCAAAATGCTTTTTTGTTGCTACGTCCTACTCTACCACGCATTTGGTGCAAATCGCTCAAGCCAAAATTCTCTGCATGATTTATTAATATGGTATTGGCATTAGAAATATCCAAGCCCGATTCTATAATAGTAGTAGCCACCAATACATCGTATTCGCCCTCTATAAAACTAAGCATAACGTGTTCTAACTCATCGCCTTCCATTTGTCCATGCCCTACGCACACACGAGCATCAGGCACTAAGCGTTGTATCATAGCGGCCATATCTTTTATATTGGCTACACGGTTGTGTATAAAAAACACTTGTCCGCCACGTGCTATTTCATAACTTACAGCATCGCGTATAAGCTCTTCGCTGCTGGTGGTTACTTGTGTTTCTACAGGGTAACGATTGGGCGGAGGAGTTGTTATTACTGATAAATCTCGTGCGCCCATCATACTAAATTGTAAGGTGCGTGGTATGGGCGTTGCTGATAGGGTAAGCGTATCTAAGTTGGTACGTAGAGTTTTTAATTTGTCTTTAGCGCCTACTCCAAACTTCTGCTCTTCATCTATTATCAACAGTCCTAGGTCTTTATACACAATATCTTTACTCAACAAACGGTGTGTACCTATGAGTATATCTACCTTGCCATTTTTCACTTTTTCCAGCGTTTCTTTTTCCTGTTTTTTAGTTTTAAAACGGTTTACATAATCCACCGTTACAGGAAAGTGTTTAAGACGTTCGGCAAATGTTTTGGCGTGCTGCATAGCCAATATAGTAGTGGGTACAAGCACTGCAACTTGCTTACCGTCGCAAGCCGCTTTAAATGCGGCACGTATAGCTATTTCGGTTTTACCAAAACCTACATCGCCACATATAAGCCTATCCATAGGCGAATTACTTTCCATATCCTGTTTTACTACTTGTGTAGCTTTTAGTTGGTCGGGCGTGTCTTCGTATATGAATGATGCTTCTAATTCGTGTTGCAAATACGTATCGGGTGTAAACGCAAAGCCTTGTACAGCCTTGCGTTTGGCGTATAGTTTTATTAAGTCAAATGCTATTTCTTTAACCTTTGCTTTTGTTTTTTGCTTGAGAACACCCCATGCAGGCGAACCTATTTTGTTGAGTTTAGGCGTATGCCCCTCGCTACCCGAAAACTTAGCAATACGATGTAGTGAGTGAATACTCACATACAGCACATCATTATCTCTATACACTAGGCGTACTACCTCGTGTATTTTGCCACCTACATCCATTTTTTCTAAGCCACTAAAGCGACCTACACCGTGGTCTATATGCGTTACGTAGTCGCCTACTTGCATACTCATCAATTCTTTTATGCTTATGTTTTGTTTGTTTTTGGCGTTTACCTCTTTCAGTTTAAACCTATGGTAACGCTCAAAAACTTGGTGGTCGGTATAGCAGGCTACATGTATTTCGTGGTCAATAAATCCCTCGTGCAACGATGCGTTAAAGGGCGTAAATTTGGTTTCGGCAACCTCGTCGGCTTTTTGAGGTAGGTCTTCAAATATTTGGTAAATACGTTCTATTTGTTTGGGAGTATCAGTAAACAAATAATTTTCTATGCCTTGTTTTGTATTATCAATAAAACTTTGGCGTAAGCGTTCAAACTCTTTATTAAAGGGCGGTTGAGGCTTTATGTTAAAGGTAACATTATGTTGCGCAGTGTAATAGTTAAGTTGTCCAAAATTAAGTACAGCACGTTCCAATGTTTGGGTGTATAATTCGGCAGGGCTTGTAAATACAGAGCTTGTGGGCAATTGAGCTACTACTGCTGTGGTGTTAGCGGCATTACGTTGGGTTACTAATTTGTCGTATTCTTTACTTAGTTTTTCAAATACGGTATTGGAATTGGTAAACGCTAACACGGTGTCCGACGGCATATATGCTACAAAAGACACTTGTTGCTCTTGCATCATTTTACCTTGCACGTTGGGTATTATTTGAATGTTGTTGTAGTGTTTTATAGATAGTTGGTCCGACACATCAAACGAGCGAATACTATCTACCTCGTTACCAAAAAACTCCACCCTGTACGGATAATCGTTACTGTACGAAAACACATCAACAATACCGCCACGTATGCTAAATTCGCCAGGTTGCGCTACAAAATCTACTCTATCAAATTCGTAACTATACAGCAGTTCGTTTATAAAATCAATGTTTATTTTCTCACCTTTTTTAAGCGATAGTGTATTTTCTTTAAGTGTGGTTTGGGTTACTACGTTTTCTATTAATGCTTCGGCGTGGGTAACTATTATTAGTGGGCGAGTGGTATTACTTAGCGTGTTTAGTACTTCGGCACGTTGCAGTACATTAGCATTATCTACACTATCGGGCTCAAATACTTTGCGGTACGACGCAGGAAAAAACACTACTTCGGTATCAGCTAGCATAGTTTGCATATCATTGTAAAAATAAGCCGCTTCTTCCTTATCATTAAGTACTAATAATATAGGGCGTTGTAGCTTACGATACACCGCTGCAGTTACAAATGCCTTGGCACTACCTACTACATTTTTACAATCTATAATAGGGTTGGCGTGTTGGGTAAGTAGCTCACACAGCACATTAACGCTAGCATGTTGAGTATAATTGGAGAGTAATTGTTGTATCAATAGAAATTGTGCAATAAAGTGTTTTACGATGCTATAAAACTATTAAATAATACGGTTGAAATAAGCGTAAATAAAGATTGAAATAAGTGTAAAATTAAGCCGAATTAAAACGCATCGTATTATTAAATAATGGTATGTTTGCAAAAAATAAAAAATAGCTAAAAAACAAAGAATGAAAAGAATAATTGATTACCGTAAATTGTTAGGTGTTGAAAAAACAACTACGTTGGCAGAGCTTAAAACCACGTACCGTAACCTAATGAAAGACTGGCACCCCGACAAGTTTCAGGAAGAAGATAAAAGATTATTAGCCGAAGAAACTAGCAAAAAAATAATAGCTGGTTACCATTTTTTAGTAAGTATTTCGCGCGAAACTATAGCTGCCGATGCTGATGAATATGCAGTTACAATAGCCTCGGCCATTGCCGATTACGAGCATAAAGGTGTAAACCTAATGGTAAAATTTGCCAACGGTAGTAGCTACGAATACTTTGGTGTACCTCGTAGTGTATATATTAAATTAGTAAACAGCGATTCGCAAACTCGTTTTGCACGCCGTCATATATACAGTTCTTACGTATATCGTAAAGTTAATAAGCTAGCTACGGTATAGTTATATTTTAAAATTTAATACCAACGCACATCGCCCACAGTTATACAACTGTGGGCGATGTGCGTTTTAAGTAGATTATTTAAATTACTTAACTCAAGCTATAAATAGTTAATCCGTTGCGTAGTTTAGGTTCTACCCATGTGGTTTTTGGAGGCATTACTCCACCTACATCAGCTATGTTTTTTACTTGTTGCATAGTAGCTGGAAACAAGCTAAACGCCACTTGGTAGCGTCCGCTATCTACTTGGTTTACCAGTTCGTTAGTGCCTTTTGTACCACTTATAAACGTTACTCGTTTATCAGTACGGAGGTCGGTTATGTTTAGTAATGGCGCAAGTATATGGTCGGATAATATGCTTGCGTCCAACGATGTTATTGGATTACTACGGTCTATTATTTTGTCTTTGGCTACGAGCGTGTACCAACGCTTGTTTAGGTACATACACATTTCGTAAGCCATTGTAGGTACACTATTGTGTAATTCTTTCACCACAAAATCAGTCTTTAATAACTCTATAAATTCGGTAGAAGAAAGGTTGTTTAAATCTTTAACCAAGCGGTTAAATTCGTATATATGTACTTGGCTTTCGGGGAACAATATTGCCATGTAATAATTATAACTTTCGTTGCCTGTATGTGCTGGGTTTTGCTCTTTTTTAAACTTCCCTAATAATGCTGACGATGCGCTACGGTGGTGTCCATCGGCTATATACAGCGCATTTATTGTACTAAATTCTTGTTCTATTTTAGTAGTAATTTCAGTATCGTTTACATACCATAATATATGGCGCAACTTATCTGTAGTGGTAAAATCGTACGTAGGAGTTTGTTCTTTTACTTTATTAACCAATTGGTTTATTATACTGTTATCTTCATACGTAACACATACTGGCTCGGCATTAAAATCGCATATTTCCAAATAGCTTTTTAGCTTGGATTCTCGTTCCGAAAGTGTGTTTTCGTGCTTTTTTATTACATCGTTAAAATAGTCATCAATGCTTGCTAGGGCAATAATACCAGTATAGGAGTGGTTAAGTGTGCGTTGCTCATACACATAATATCCTGCGGTTACATCTTGAACAAATATTCCTTCGTTACAAAAATCGACAAACTTATTTTTAATCTTGCGCAATAATTCGGGCGAACCTATTTTAGACTTAACCATTTGGTTAAACTCGGGTTTTATTACATGAAAAAACGTGTACGGATTTTCATTCATCTTAGCATTAAGCGTAGCAGGCTTGTAACGCTCTACCGACTGTGTAGCCACCAAGTGCACCTTGTTAGCTACTGGTCGCCATGCTTTAAAGGGTTTTATTATTGCCATAGCTCCATACTAATTTTAGTTATTAAAAAACGAAATTATACGTGTTGCCAATTCTTCGCCTATACGCTCTTGCGCCTCCAAAGTAGCTGCGCCAATGTGTGGCGTAGCAGATATTTTTTTGTGTTTCAACAACGCTGTATTAGGTGTAGGTTCGTTGGTAAATACATCAAGCGCAGCGTAGGCAATAGTGCCATTGTCTAACGCATTTATTAAATCAGTTTCGTTAATAACACCACCACGTGAAGCATTAATAAGTACTGCGTTTTTTTTCATGCGTGCTAGTTGCTCGGCATTTATTAATTCTCCTCCTGGTATGTGTATAGTTATAAAATCGGCTTCGGTAATAATAGCCTCTAAGCTAGTGGTAGCAATAGTTACAGTAGGGTTGTTAAGTGCTGCTATGGGCAAAGTTAGTGTAGCTTCTTTGGTAAACGCATCGTTGGCTATTACATTCATTCCTAGCCCCAATGCTATTTTGGCTACCTCTTGCCCTATGCGCCCAAAACCAATAATACCAATGGTTTTGCCACGTAGTTCAAATCCGCCTGCGTATTGTTTTTTTAGCGCATCAAATTTTTCGTGTCCTGCTAAGGGCATATTTACGTGTGCATCGTTCAAAAAACGAGCTAACGAAAACAAGTGTGCAAACACCAATTCGGCTACCGATAGCGACGATGCTGCGGGTGTATTTATAACCTCAACACCTTTGCTACGTGCATATTCTACATCTATATTATCCATACCTACACCGCCACGTGCTACTACTTTAAGGTTAGGGCAGGCATCAATAATGTCTTTGCGTACTTGTGTAGCGCTACGTACTGTAAGCACAGCTATATTGTTAGCGTTTATATAGGCTATTAAATCGGCCTGTGGCACTTTGGTAGTTTCTACGGTAAAGCCTGCGGTTTCTAATAATTGTTTGCCTTTAGCGTCAATGCCGTCGTTGGTTAATATTTTTTTCATTTGGTTATACTGTTGTGTAGCTATTATTAAAACAATAAATGAAGTCCTATTTTATTTTTGTCGGAAGAATATTTGTAGCGGAACACCTGTAAAATCGTACTCCTTACGCAATTTATTTTCTATAAAACGTTTGTAATCATCACGCACATATTGTGGCGAGTTACAGTATATAGCAAAGGTAGGTGCGTGTGTAGGTAGTTGCGCAAAAAACTTAATTTTAATGTACTTTCCTTTGTTGGCAGGTGGTGGATTATGATCTACCACGTCTTGCAAGAACTCATTAAGCACCGAAGTTTTAATTTTCTTTATACGGTTTTGATGCACTTTTACTGCCATATCCATTACGTCTAATATACGTTGCTTGGTAGTGGCCGATGTAAATATAATGGGCACATCACGGAAGGGGGCAAGCTTTTCTATAATAGAATCGGCATATTCTTGCAATGTGCTGTTGGTTTTATCTTGTATTAAATCCCATTTGTTTACCACCATTACTATCCCCTTACGGTTTTTTATGGCAAGCCCAAATAGGTTCATATCCTGCGAGTCAAAACCTACGGTAGCATCTATTACTAATATTACTACATCGCATTCTTCAATGGTGTGTACGGCACGCATTACGCTATAAAACTCAAGGTCTTCGTGTACCTTGGTCTTACGACGGATACCCGCAGTATCTACTAATATAAAATTATGCCCAAACTTGTTGTAATGCGTGTGTAGCGTATCTCGTGTGGTACCTGCTACATCGGTTACTATGTTGCGTTCTTCGCCCATTAAGGCATTTAGTAACGATGATTTACCCACATTTGGTCGTCCTACAATTGCAAACTTAGGTAGTGCGTATATGTCGTCAAGCGGAACTTCACGGTCTAGGTTTTTTAGTACTTCGTCCAATATATCGCCAGTACCCGAGCCTGTAGCACTTGCCATGGTAAAATAATCTCCCATACCTAAGGCATAAAATTCGGTAGCATCAACCATACGTTTGTTGTTATCTACTTTATTTACTACCAATATTACTTTTTTCTTGCATTTGCGTAGCATGTGCGCCACTTGCGTGTCCATATCGGTAATGCCTTCTACTACATCAACCAAAAACAATATAACGTTGGCTTCCTCAATAGCTATGCGTACTTGCTTGCGTATTTCGTCTTCAAATATATCCTCGCTACCTATTACGTATCCGCCAGTGTCTATTACTGTAAATTCTAATCCGCCCCACTCGCATTTGCCATAGTGGCGGTCGCGGGTTACACCTGCTACCTCATCTACTATTGCCTTGCGGCTTTCTGTTAAACGGTTAAAAAGTGTTGATTTTCCTACATTCGGACGTCCTACTATTGCTACTATATTTGCCATTGTTCTATTTTTGGTTTGATTGCGAAGGTATTTAATTAATACCAACTTTTGTTAATTAATATGTGTGTGGTAATAAAAAAAAGTATGCGCAACCTGCTGGAGTGCTGCGCATACTTTAGTAAATAAAAATAAGTACTTAAATGTGAGGTTGTATAAACATTACATATACCGCTGTCCATACTAAGTTAAGTATTGCCAATGGTAGTAAATAGTTCCAGCCCAGTTTCATTAATTGATCGTAGCGAAAACGTGGTAATGTCCAACGTATCCACATAAATACAAATATAAAAAAGAAGGTTTTTCCTAGCATTGTAAGTACTTGTAGCGTTGCTGCTATGTTGGTTGGTAAGCCTGCATCGTTTACAAATGGAATATCATATCCGCCAAAATAAAGTGTACTTATTAATGCTGCCGAAATAAACATATTAATATACTCCGCAAATAAATAAAAGCCCAGCTTCATGCTTGAATACTCGGTGTGATAACCGCCTACTAACTCGGTTTCGCACTCGGCTAAGTCAAACGGTGCACGGTTACACTCTGCCAAGGCACAGGTTAAAAACAATATAAACCCAAATGCTTGTGGTACTATATTCCATACACTTCCGTTTTGTTGCAATGCCATTTCGTGTAACGATGCAGAACCCGTCATCATTACTACTGCTATTATACACAAGCCCATAGATAGCTCGTAGCTTATCATTTGCGAACTTGCACGCACTGCGCCCAACAACGAATATTTATTGTTTGATGCCCAACCGCCTATCATTATACCATATACGCCTAATGATACTACGGCAAATATGTACAATATACCTATGTTTAAATCGGCTACTTGTACCGAGTAGTTGGCATTATCTATACTTATAACATTGGCCCACGGAATAGCTGCTCCTGTAAGTAATGCCGTAGTAATAGCTATACACGGACCAAGTATAAACAACCATTTGTTAGATACGTTGGGTATAATTTCTTCCTTCATAAACATTTTAGCACCATCGGCCAAAGGTTGTAATAAACCAAAAGGGCCTGCACGGTTAGGGCCTATACGGTCTTGCAAAAATGCGGCAACCTTACGCTCGCCGTAGGTTGCGTACATAGCTACACCCAAGGTTATGGCAAATAAAATAAGTACTAATACTAGTTTGAAAAGAATGTAGGTTGTCATATTGTAATGTTATTGAGTATAAATTATGCTTTGGTTTTATTATTGTGCGAATTTAAAATTATAAGTTGAATAGTTTAGCACTTTTTTTAATTAAAATATAGGGAGAGGTTAAATGGGTGGTTTTGTAATTATAGCCCACGGTTTAAAACGTGGGCTATAACATATTCTACTAAACTTATTCACTTCTTGTCGGCTGAGCGGAGTCGAAGTCCTAGTACGATATGGGCTTCGACTCCGCTCAGCCACCGTGGCTTAAATGTGTTGAGGGATTAGCGATGAGTATAAACTCATCGCTCAAATTACTTACTTTTTACATACGTATTTTTAGTAATAATACCTAATGCTTTACCAGTAAATTGGGTATTTACAAAAGGGGTATTACTACTTAATGAGTGTATGTGTTGTGGGGTAAATGTATAATTAAGCGTAGGGTCAAACAGGGTAATATTAGCCATAGTACCTACTGCTATTGGTGCTAGGCTTATACCCAATACTTGCGCTGGCCCGTAGGTAAATGCGTGTATTAATGTGTTGATAGGCACTTGAGCTTGTGTTGCGCTACGAGCCACGCTAAATGCGGTTTCTAAACCTATTATACCATAAGCTGCATTTTCAAATTCTACGTTTTTATCTTCAATAGGCTCAGGGGTATGGTCGCTGCCAATGGCGGTAATGCTGTTGTTGAGTAATGCTGTAATTAATGCGGCTTTATTACTACGATTACGCACAGGCGGTTGAAACTTATAATTGCTATCAAAACCCTCCAATGTACTATCATCTAACATAAAATAATGTGCCGCCACATCGCAAGTAATGTGTATGCCTTTGGCGGTAGCAACATTAATAAGTGCTATAGAACCTGCACTTGATATATTGCACAAATGCACGGGAGCATTGTTATATTCTGCCAACATAATATTGCGCTGTACCATAATGTGTTCTGCCAATACTGGCGCACCTTTTAACCCTATGGTAGTAGCAACAGTACCCTCGTTGGCTTGTGCTTTTAAGGATATGTTTTTATCATCGTTATACAACATTAGCTTTCCGCCAAAAGGTTGCACGTACTGCAAGGCACGTGTAACTAAGCCTGCATCGGTTATGGTGCGCTTGCCATCGCTAAAAGCTACTGCGCCCGCTTGTTGCATATCGTACAGTTCGGCAAGGTGCTTACCCTCTCGTTGCTGGGTTATAGCCCCAATAGGTAATACGTTTACTGCATGTTGGGCTGTGGCGTTTATAATATAATGTACGTTTGCCTTACTATCAGTAATTGGCTGAGTAGTGGGCATAGCTGCAATGGCAGTAAAACCGCCTTGCGCAGCAGCATTGCATACAGTGGTTAGTGTTTCTTTGTGTTCAAAACCTGGTTCTTTTACATTGCAGTTTACATCTATCCAGCCGTTAGATACGTGCAAGTTATGGGCACTTATTTCGGTAGCGTTGGTGGTGTTTTTTATTTCTTTTTCGATGCTTGCAATACGTCCGTCTATTAGGTGTATATCCATTTGTTGGTTGTTATACACGCTGTTTTTATCAATAATAGTGGCTCGTTTTAGTAGTAGATTCATTGTAGTGGTTTTGCTATGTAATTTGGTAATTATTTTAAAGTGTTTGCATGAACCGTTTTTGGTTTATTTTCACGTTGAACTTCTTTCATTACATTAACAAGTCCTCCAGGCAAGTTTTTTAACTCTTCCTCTTTTAATTTATACGAATATACTCGCCAATTACCATTTTCAAAATTATCATCATAATAACGTAATACAATTTCAAAAATAAAATCGCTGTTCAATTTTAAATTGAGCATTTTGTCAGAATTGTAAATATCGTAAGCAATTATAGAACCTACCTTTTCCTTTCCTTCATTATCTTCTCCATCATAAAATGGTCCAACTTCTATATTATCAGTATCTACTAGAGTAGAAATAATTAAAAAATTTAAAAAGTCAATTGCGACATCATTAAAATCCACTCTATAGGATTCAAAGTCAAAGAAAGGTGAAGAACTAAATTCTTCAAATATTTCTGGTAATAAATCTTGTTTATTAGTTATCATAATTGTAATGCTTTAATTATATTATTTCACTTGCTACCGCAAGCGTCCCGCTTGTGTGGTTATTAATGCTACACTTTATTGTTACTTTAGTACAAATGTAAAACTTTAGTGGGTGGATTCAATTCATAAATGCAACACTAAGTCGCATTTTTAGTTTTTCGTTAGGAGATAAAAAAATCAATCTTTTTACTCATTTGGTTTTTATTTTTAAGGTATTAGAGAAGCTACGCAGTTCTAGTTGGTTTATTAGGTAGTTTACTTGCTCCTCTGTTATTAAATCAAAGTTATGTTTTTTTGGGGAGTATTGACGTATTAACCCATTAAAAACTAACAAACATTGCATTTATGACCTGAATCCACCTAACAAAAAAACAGGCATTCATAAATTTATGAATGCCTGTTTTTGTATATTACTAAAACGGTATGTTACTATGCTACTCCCGATTTGCGTGTAGTACCTTTAGCACCACCGCTACCCTTACTATTTACACGTGGTGTAGCTGTTTTGGTAGCTGTAGCTTTTGGTGCTTTTGCAGCGCCTTCGGCTTTTGCTTTTTTGGTTGTTTTTGCAGGCTCATCACCTTCAGTTACCACCTCTTCGGCTTTTACTTCGTTTGCTATTAATAAATTAGCAGCGTGTAATAAATTATACCACTCTATTACTTTTTTAATGTTTGAGGCATATACACGCTCAGTATCATAGTTAGGTAATACTTTTACAAAATATGCTGCAAGTGTAGCTCCATCGGCTTTATGATCAACAGATGTTGCTCCGCCTTTTTCTATTGCAAATATGCTATCAAATATATTGGCTATACGCTCGTCATCTTCCGATGTAAAAATACCTATATCTTCCAAGGTACTTACTTTTTCTGATGCTTGTATAGCAGTACGTTTTTTGTCGCTTATGTTTTCAACTATTAAACCTGCTTTAGAGCGTGCTATAACCTTGTGTAAACCACTTTGCCCAGCTACTGAAATAATTCCTGTTAATTGCATTGTTGTAGTGTTTTTTTAATGAGTTGTTAATTATTTTAATTCTAACAAATATAATGGCTTTGTGCATATAGCCAAACATTATTTTTTGTTAGGCAAGTACCGCACGCGATATTACTATTTTTTGCACCTCGCTTGTACCTTCGTATATCTGTGTAATTTTTGCATCACGCATTAGTCGTTCTACGTGGTATTCTTTCACAAAGCCGTATCCTCCGTGTATTTGTACTGCCTCTACTGTAGTTTCCATAGCTACTTTAGATGCGTAAAGTTTTGCCATAGAACTTGCCAAGTCGTAGTTTTCGTGCGCATCTTTTAAACGTGCACTTTTATACACTAATAGTTTTGCAGCTTCAATTTCGGTTGCCATATCGGCTAACTTAAATTGTATAGCCTGATGGTGCATAATTTCTTTACCAAACGCTTTACGTTGCTTACTGTACGCTAATGCTAGTTCGTACGCACCACCAGCAATACCAAGGGCTTGCGCAGCTATACCTATACGCCCTCCGCTAAGTACTTTCATGGCAAATTTAAACCCAAAACCGTCTTCGCCTATGCGGTTGGCCTTTGGTACTTTTACATCGTTAAACAATAACGTATGCGTATCGCTACCTCTAATACCTAATTTGTTTTCTTTAGCACCTACTATAAAACCTTCCATACCACGCTCTATTATAAAAGCGTTAATGCCTTTGTGTCCTTTGGCTACATCGGTTTGTGCTATTACTAAATAGGTACTTGCACTGCTACCGTTGGTAATCCAGTTTTTGGTACCATTTAATAAATAATAGTCGCCCATATCTATTGCGGTAGTACTTTGCGAAGTAGCGTCGCTACCTGCTTCTGGCTCCGATAAACAAAACGCACCTAACTTTTCGCCCGATGCTAATGGTACTAAGTATTTTAGTTTTTGCTCTTCGTTGGCAAATGTTTCTAAGCCCCAGCATACCAACGAGTTATTTACACTCATAGCAACCGATACCGACGCATCTACTTTTGATATTTCTTCAATAGCAATAGCGTACGATAGTGTATCCATACCGCTTCCGCCGTATTGAGGACTTACCATCATTCCCATAAAACCTAACTCTCCTAATTTTTTTATTTGCTCTGCTGGAAATTTCTGATGCTCATCGCGCTCTATTACTCCTGGCAAACATTCTTTTTGTGCAAAATCTCTTGCTGCTTGGCGTATTGCCAAATGCTCTTCGCTTAATGTAAAATTCATTGTATGTTGGTTTAGTGTTTTTAAAATTTGATTAGTGTAAAAGTAAAATTATTAATTCAAAAAATGCAGTTCTATTATAAGAATTTGTAGCGCAACAAATAGACCTGTTTTCTATGAAAATATTTTGAACTTTTAATTATAAATAGTGGAGTTGCACACTATTGTTTATTTGAAATTTAGCAATTAATAACCAAGCCATCGTACGCTAAAAATACGTTGTGCGGCAGTTCGTTTTTCAGCTCATTATGTGTTCCTAATTGGTGCGAAATATGTGTAAAATAAGCTATGCGTGGGTTTATAATCTTTACCAAATCTAGCGCTTGCTGTAGCGTAAAGTGCGATATATGTTCTTCTCGTCGCAAGGCATTTAGTACCAACACATCTGTACCTTTTATTTTTTCAAGTTCGGTTTCGTTGATGTAATTAGCGTCGGTTATGTAAGTAAAGTTTTCAATTCTAAAGCCCAACACAGGTAGTTGCGCGTGCATTACGTGTATAGGTGTTAGTGTTATATTCTCCACCTTAAACTCATTTTTATGACTAATAGTATTAAAGTTTATTTGCGGTATGCCTGGGTATTTAGTATCGGCAAATATGTAGGCAAACTCGGCTCTAATGGCGTTTTGCACACGTTCGGTAGCATACAAATTAATTGCTTTACCCGTTTTAAAATTAAAAGCACGTACCTCGTCCATACCTGCTAGGTGGTCTTTGTGTTCGTGCGTATATACTATTCCGTCTATACGGTCAATATTTTCACGAAGCATTTGTTGCCTAAAATCTGCCCCAGTATCTATTACTATGTTAGTACCCTTATGCGCCACAAATATACTGCTACGCAAGCGTTTGTCTTTAGTGTTAGTACTGGCGCATACATTGCAGTTACAGCCTATTAGCGGTACTCCCTGCGATGTTCCCGTACCCAAAAATCGTACAACCATTCTTTCTTACAAAAAGTATAAATTAATAATAACGATATTCGTTACTGGTAAGCAAACTGTAATAAAACATTTGGGCTGTAAGCGTTGCGTTTGCTGTTATGTAAGATGTTAAATACTGCACCTCGTACTCTGTTGGTTCGCGCACCAATAGTGTTTTGTAAGCTTGTGTAATAAATGTTTTGGGGTCGTTGCGCATAACGGCAGTGGTGCCTAATAGAGGTGTTGGTGCATTAAAAAAATTGCGCACTATTACATCTTCTATCAGTTTCTTATCGGCAAAGGCACTGTAACTACTATTAAGTGTTACCAGTTTATCGCTGGATATGGTATTACCAAATAAATCGCTGTAGGCTATAGATATAAATTCGGTAGCATTTTTTTGCGCCGATTTATTACCACTATTTTTTTTAGCTGTTACTGCATTTACGTTGTAGGTATATATTTTTTCTTTTTTGCAGGCACTTACTGTTATTGCAAAAAATAGCGTTACAAGCGCTGCTAGTTTTAATTTATTTAATGCCCACATATTCATTGCTTGTAAGTATGGTTAATTGTAATTGTTGGTAGTTATTACTGGTTAAATACTGTTGTGTAAGTGTTGATAATTCATCAGTAGTGGCATTCCTGTATAGGTAACGTTTTACTAAATCGCGTACTTGCCCTTCGTAATAATTGTTGCTTGCCATTACTATATTTAAAAAATCCTTTTGTGTTTTTCCTCCAGTAAATAATAATGTTGAGGGCTGTCCATCTACCATTTTTTTACTATTTTCCAACTCATCATTACTCGGATATCTAAACATAAAATGATCGAACACCGACGTAACAAAATTTTGTGTACCCATATTTATTTGGTCATAAAATGTATTGCTACAGCAACGTTTATACATTTCTTGCATTGTTAGCTTGCCACTAGCCAACTGTGCAGGTATTAGTCGTAGGTTTATTAAGTTGTCGTACTCTTCTTGTATTGCAAACCAAATATTTCGCTTTGTGGTATCTTGCAGTTGCAACGAGTCTGAGCGTATCATACCTTTTATTTGATTGGTATCAAAATCGTTTAACAATTGTGTACGTGCTATTGCATACAAACGCTCCTTATACTCTATGGTAGTTTGCAATTGTTGTATGAATGTGGTACGTACTGCTACACTAGCTTTGGCATTAACTAATTGCGTGCGGTAGGTACTCTGCTCGTTTGCACTAGGCTTACGCCCTAGCAATGATATGTATGCTTTGTTTATATAATTTTCTATCAACACTGTATTTACAGTAGTATCAACAGGTGCATTGTTGTTGTCTATTATAATTTCTTCCGTTTTTTTCTTGCAAGAAATTAATAGTGCCGTAGTTGCAATTAGTAAAGCAAATAATGTTTTCATTGAGTATAAAATTATAATGCTTAAAGGTAAATAAATAAGCGAAACAAAACCTAAGTTTT
>JBEBIC010000428.1:0-1560 GCA_040080595.1 Bacteroidia bacterium
CTGATGTTTCTACGTTTTTAATGGTAAGCACTTTGTTTATTCCTGTAAGCTCTTGTGCAAAATAAACCAAGTCGCACATATTTAGTTTGGTATTTTGTAGGTGCGTTACCAAATTTACTTTCTCAAAAAAATCATCAAAATCATCAAAACTATTCATATAAAAATTTACATCGCCGTTTACGTCCGAGTGCGGTGTTTGCAAGCGCATACCTTTAAACTGCATTTTATTTGATGCAAAAACCGTTTTAGCATTTAGTTTTGTAACCACAAAGCCTGATTTTTCGTTGCACGAAAAATCGTTTAAGTTAGCCAAAGCACTATCGCTAAACACGTCTATATTACTAAGGTTTCCGTTAATTTTGCTAAACTTCATATAGTCCCAATCTAAGTAACCTTGCTTGCCATGTTCCTTACGGTGGTCATTATATTCGAAGGTGCAATTTATCAAATCAAAATTATTGCAATACAACTTAAACGGTGTGTTTTTGGTAGTATCTTTAGGAGTTCCATCATCAAAAGCATCTATTATAAACTGAAAGTTCAAGCCTTTTTCTTTAGGATATTTTGCCACTTTTATTATCGCATTATCCAGTGTTGTTTTGGTTATTTTAAATATTCCTTTTTCAGTATCTAACTTGCCAAGGCTTATTTTTAGTGCTTTTGTTTGAATAATGGTATCGTTGTGCAAATCTTTTATAAGCACATCTTCCAATACTATTTTGTTCATCAACTCTATATCTACGCCACCTACACTTACGGTAGTATGTAGCTTGTTGCTCATATACGTTGCCGCACGCTGCACTAAAAACGTTTGTACTGTTGCACTTTTAAGTATAGCATACGCCAAGCCTGCTATTAGCAATAGTAGCAATAGCAGGCCTAGTAGTATTTTGTATATTAGTTTCAAGTACGGAAAGTGTGTTCGTTTTATAATTTGCTAAACTAACAAAACACACGCCAAACTGCAATAGTTTATTTATGTAGTTTGCGATGCTGTTTTACGCCATATTTTAAGCGTAAACAAAAACATTAACTCAACAAACTTACACCGTCCATTTGGGTAGGTTGTGGCACATTTAGTAGGTGTAAAATAGTAGGAGCTACATCGGCTAATCTACCGCTATGTAGGTGTGTAAGTGTTGTGTTTACGGCTATTACAGGCACTAGATTAGTACTATGTGCGGTATTAGGTGTTCCGTCAGGGTTTATCATATAATCGGCATTGCCATGGTCAGCTATTATTATACACGCATAATTATTTTCAATAGCTACTGTTACCAATTGTTGCAAGCAATTATCTACTGTGGCTATAGCTTTTTGTACAGCACTATATATGCCTGTATGACCTACCATATCAGGGTTAGCATAGTTTAAACAAATAAAATCGGGGACATTGCTACGTATATAATTAGTGGCGGCAAGTGTAATTTCGTTCGCACTCATTTCGGGTTGTAAGTCGTACGTAGCCACCTTTGCCGATGGCACAACAATACGCTCCTCCCCTACGTATGGTGCTTCTCTCCCGCCATTAAAAAAGAACGTAACGTGCGGATATTTTTC
>JBEBIC010000429.1:0-1557 GCA_040080595.1 Bacteroidia bacterium
GCTTATTACTTTTACGTCGGTAATATTATTGTCGCGCAGCATACGTTCAGCTATTTCGGCACCTGTAAGCGCTATGGGTTCGTGGCTATATTCGTCAAACTTGGCTTTTAATTTATTGCTTACAGCCCAACTGGCTAAGCCTATTATTGCCATTAGTACTATTCCGTATAACATGTTTTTTTTGGTTTTAAATAGATTGTTTTTTTAAAAATTTATACCCTTACCTAAAGCACTCCGCGCAAAAACTCGCTGCACGCCACAGCACAAGCTACGCCTACGTTAAGCGATTCTGCGCTATGTTCGTTGGTATTGCCACTGGCTATTTTTATTTTTTGTGTAAGGCATGTTGCTACTTCCTCGCTTATGCCGTGCGACTCGCTACCCATTACTAATAATGCGGGCAATTGTAGTTTTTGTTTGTATATATTTTCGCCGTCCAATAGTGTACCATATATGTTTTTTACTTTAGTTTCTTGCAAGTAAGTTACCAAGTTAGTATAGGTTACATTTACGTTTGCCAACGAGCCCATAGTGGCTTGTACTACTTTGTAGTTGTAGCAATCAACAGTATCGGTACTGCACACTAGGTTGTGTATTCCGTACCAATCGGCAATGCGTATAATAGTACCTAAGTTACCAGGGTCGCTTATGCCATCGAGCACTAGGGTAAGTTTTTCTGTGGGCGAAACTACTTTGGGTGTAGGTATTTCAAATACGCCTATTACCTTGTTGGGCGTGGTAAGTTTGCTCATTCGCTTTAGGTCGTCGTCTGACACTTGTATCAAACTTACGCTCATTTCTACTTTGGTTTTGTTTACTCTAAACCAATCTTCGTTAGCAAATATATGTGTGCATACTAAGTCGCTACGCAAAAAATCGGCAATAACTTTTACGCCTTCTGCCGTAAATAATTTATGCTCTTCTCTAAACTTTTTTTGTTGTAATGCTTGTACTAATTTTACGTGCGCTTTACTTAATAACATTTTGTAGTGTTTTATAATAATTAATAATTCCTTGGTAATAGGCTTCGGCAACGGTAGCAATACGTTCGGAGTATGCTATGCCATTTATGTTTAATGTTTTGTTGTTGAGTAATTTACTTTCTTCGTAATTATCTTGGTACAAGGTTTCGCCATATATTACTACTCCTTTTACCATTTTATTTAATGCCAACTGGCGTACATACACCCCTTTTACTGGGGTTTGCTCGCACTTTTCTTTTAAGTAGGACGCATCGTCTATGCCTGCTGTAGGTACTTTTAATACTTGTTCAAATGCTTGTATAGTAGTTTTTGCCAGTAATAAATTTTTACTTGCAATGCTTGCATAAGGCGTAAATTGTTGGGCTACACTATCTACGCTTTCGCTAAGTGTAGGTACAAATATCATATTGTAGTTTTTGGTTGTGGGGCTTGTCCACGGCTCGTTTTTTTCGTCAGCATTAAAATGTATTATTATAGTAATATCGGGTTTGTAAGCGTTTATTATTTTGGCACGTTGTGCTATGTCTTGTACATTATATTCGTTTACAAATGCTTTGCGCTCAGTAGGTATGCG
>JBEBIC010000139.1:0-7394 GCA_040080595.1 Bacteroidia bacterium
ATATATCATAATGGTAACAGAATTGACAATTTTATTTACAACTCTATAGGAGAAGGGTGGGATTATTCTGTGGTTAAAACAATACAAAGTGCAAATACAATTTCAGCATCTCAATTACCTTATAAATTTCCAATTCCCCAAAATATAGTTCCTTTTCGTTTTAGTTCTGTAACTGACACATACACTTTTAAATTATTTAATACTGATATAAATGGAACTTTAATAGATGAAGCTACTATTAAAATAGAAGATAATTTTTCAAATGGAGTTCCTGACATTAGTGGTCCTACCCCACTGTATCCAAATATACCAACTTTTGTTTATTTCTACGCTAAAAACCCAAGTGGAACTACTATATTAAAGTTAAAATTTAGCAAGTGGTATTAAAATGAAAAAAATGCTACTGGTACTATTGTTAGTAAATTGGTTTATTAGTTGTAAAAAAACTACTGAGCCTGTTGCTTCTATTGTAACTACTCCTGTAGCCACAACACCTACACCTGCAGTTAATGATACTATAAAAGCTAATTTTACATTATCTGCTGAATTTGGTAGAAAATATTGCTTTCCGTGCACTATAAATGCCACTAATACATCTGTAAATGCAGACTCGTCTATATGGTGCTTTATCAAAAACGGAAAGTATGTGGTAGTTTCTCGTAGTTACCATTTTGCATACAATTACACCACTCCCACTACAGATACATTAGCATTAATTGCAAAAAATAAAAACGGTAAAGCGGACACGACTGTATCGCAAAATATAATACGAATAGTAGCACCGCCAACTGCAGTGCAAATAACAGGAATAACTATAGATGCTTTACAATTATCAAACGCTACTAAAGTATTTGTAGCAATATACCATAATGGAGTACGTATTGATAATTCTAAATTTACAGTAATTGGCGAAAGTTGGGAAGCCTCTACTATACGCAAAATAGTAAGTGCAGATACCATTACCACTGCACAATTGCCTTATAAATTTGCATTTCCTCAAACTCTAGCTCCTTTTAGATTTAATAGCATAAGCGATATTTACACATTTAAATTATACGATACTGATAGCACAGGTGCATTTATAGACCAAGCAACCATTAAAATAAACGAAAACATAATAAACGGTACACCACCACCCTTACCTTTTTATTTTTACGCTCAAAACCCAAGCGGAACAACCAAATTAAAACTTAAAATTAACAAGTGGTATAATTAAATATAAATATGAAAACAACCTTAACCCTATTACTTAGCGCCTGCGTGGCATTGGCGGCTAATGCACAACAAGACAGTACTACTCAAAAATGGGAAATAAGCCTTAGCGGAGGCGTAAGTCAGCCTATTAGCAGTTATAGCGCCACCAGTGGTAACGCTGCGGGCTTTGCTAAAACTGGTTTTGCAAGCAACTTGCGTGTAAACTATTTGTTTGCAAAACAATGGTTGGTATGGGCAAATTATAACGTAAGTGCCAACAAGTTAAACACTGACCAAAATTCAACGCAAAGTGTAAACGCATTACAAACCCAACTAAGTGCATATTCGGCTACGGCTAATGTACAATACGCACACATAAACGCTTCGCGCTGGATAGTACAAAACGTAACTGCTGGTGTAGGTTACACGCACGAAATTAAAAATAAACTAAGCGCAACTTACTATTTGGGTACTGGTATAGCCATAGTGCGCAACCCCAATGTTATAAATACAATGTATGTAAACAATTTAGTATTTGAAACACGTGCCAAAGCTACTAATAACGCAGCGTGGGTAATGAACGGAGGTGCTAAAGTAAACTATAAAGTACAGGAGCGTACATCATTGTTTGCAGGGGTAGAATTTTTTAATGTATCGGGGCGTGGAGCGTTTGAATACACTACCGTAGGTGCCGACCAATACCGAGTAGAAACCGTAAGTTACAAGCAAGCAATACAAATGGTAAACTTTAACTTAGGTATTGCCACACATTTTTAACTACACACACCATGAGCGCAACTAACGCACACATAGCCAACGCACGCTTAAACTACGATAAAGGACAATTGCTCGAAAATACGATTGATGCAAACCCTTACCAACAATTTGACTTTTGGTTACACGAAGCCATTACCGCCCAAGTGCAAGAGCCTTACGCTATGCACCTTGCTACTGTAAATGCCGAGGGCTACCCAAGTGTGCGAGTAGTATTATTGCGAGAAATTGTAATGAACGAAGGCTTAGTTTTTTTTACTAATTATGCTTCCAACAAAGGCAAAGCAATAGCGCATAACGATAAAGTAAGCGTAAACTTTTTTTGGCACGATTTGCAACGTCAAGTATGTGCGCAAGGTGTAATAGAAAAATTATCGCCCGAAAAAAGCGATGCGTATTTTAATAGTCGCCCACACGAAAGTAAAGTAGGTGCATTAGTAAGTAATCAAAGTCAAACAATAGCCTCGCGTGAGTTGTTGGACGAGAATTACAACAAAGCCTTAACTGAGTATGCTAACTCCACCCCTACTCGCCCACAGCACTGGGGCGGCTATATAATAAAACTAAACAAAGTAGAATTTTGGCAAGGTCGCCCAAGTCGTATGCACGACCGTATTAGCTATACCTTAGCCAATACTAACGAGTGGAGTATAAATAGGTTGCAACCGTAGTTTTAATTACGAATTACGGTTGAATACTACCTTTACTACACGTAATTTCAGTTCAATAAAATAGCGTTTGCTAATTACACCACGTTGGCTGAGTTTATTAAAGCCCTAGTAGTATATTGGCTTCAATAAACTCAGCCACCGTGAAAGGAATATATTGATTAAATATTCTATTGAACTAAATGATAATAGTCATTGGTATAGTTTTTACTACGCTATGTTTTATAGTTATGGCACGTTAATTTTTTTTTAAATAAATTACATAGCTTTGGCATAAATAGTTACACCTAAATTAACCCAACACATACACCCCACCATTTAGCAATGGCAAAGAAATTAGCACCCAAATCATCAAAAAAAACAAGCGGTTCGTCATTTATGAGTAAAGTTATAAAAGCATTATTTTTATTGGTAGTACTAGGCGGAGGTTACATGGCATACATGTATTATACCAGCGCATTAAAACCCAACATTAACACCACCGAGCGCAAAACTCGCTACATATACATAAAACACAACGCTACTTATGATGATGTGTTGCAAGAACTAAAAGACAAAAATATATTGCTTGACGTAGTAAGTTTTGACCACATGGCAGAGCTTAAAGGCTACAAAACCAAAGTAACTCCAGGCAAATATTTTATAAAAAAAGATATGAGCAACAAAGAATTGGTAAACGTACTTAAAGCGGGCTTGCAAGAAAAGGTAACTGTTGAAATAAACAATATACGCACCAAAGAACAACTAGCAAGCCGTGTAAGCCGATACATAGAAGCCGATAGTACCGAGTTATTGGACTTGCTAAACGATGACGAATATTGTATGAATAATTTTAAAACAACTACCGAACAAATACTTACCAAAATAATTCCGCAAGATTACACTTACAACACTTGGGCAATAGACGCAAAAACATTTATGAAAAAAATGAAACAGGCTCACCAAGAGTTTTGGACTAATGAACGCATACGCAAAGCCGAAAAACAAAACCTTACGCGTACCGAAGTAAGTATATTAGCTAGCATTGTGCAACAAGAACAGCAGGTGCAAAAAGCCGAACGCCCACGTATAGCAGGCGTGTATCTTAATAGATTGCGCAAACCTATGAAACTACAGGCCGACCCTACCGTAATATTTGCCAAAGGCGATTTTAGTATAAACCGTGTTACGTACAATATGCTTAATGATGATTCGCCGTACAACACCTACCAACACGAGGGCTTGCCCCCAGGCCCAATATGTGTAGCCAGTGCCAATGCTTTAGATGCGGTATTAAATGCCGAAATTCATAATTATGTTTATTTTTGTGCTAAGGAAGATTTTTCGGGCTTTCATAATTTTACAGCAAGCTACTCCGAACACGAAAAAAATGCACAACGCTACGCCAAAGCCTTAGATAAACGAGGAATAAACTAAACATATATTTTACCAATGAAAACAATACATACAGCAGTACAAGTAGTTATATTTATGTTGTTATGCACTGCTCAATACAGTTGTATAGCACAAACAAAAACTACAACCATACAAACCGTTGAGGGTAAAAAATACTATATGCACACTGTAGAAAAAGGACAAACCTTATACGGAATATCTAAACTATATGAGGTAGATAAAAACGATATAGTACTTGAAAACCCTACTATTATTGATGGATTGAAATTAGGCACAGTACTTAAAATACCTTATGTAAAATCAACTACAAATAAAGAAACTGATCAAAAAGTGGAAACAGTTGTTAATACCAACAAACCTACACGTTACACCTCTCCTAACGCTACTATTAATGGCACTATGCACACGGTAGAAAAACAGCAAACATTATACAGCATAGCCAAATTATACAACACTACGGTTGATGATGTTTTAAAGTTAAATCCTACCTTAAAAGACAATGGAATAAAAGAAGGAGACCAATTAGTAGTAAGTACAAAACGTATAACTCCAAATAAAATAATAACCGAAATTACTCCTGCTAAAGTTGTTGCTACCGAAACCACTACCAGCACTGCCCCCGCAGTAACATTTGACCCTATACCTACTAAAACCAATCCCAAAAACGATGAGGGCATAACTACCGATAGTCAAGTAAATATAGCCTTGCTCCTACCCTTATTTAGTAATTCGTTTAATGATTCTGTTTCCTTAAAATCTAAAATATTTACAGGGAAATCGATGGTGGCGTTGGAATTTTATAATGGATTTATGATGGGCGTAGATAGCCTTAAAAATAAATGTGCGGCCATAAATCTTAATGTATATGATGTAGAAAACGATAGCCTAAAAACATTAGATGTATTAAGTAAAAAAGAACTTAAAAACGCCAATGTAGTAATAGGACCATTTTATACATCAACAGCACTTATAACTAGCGAATATTGTGCTAAAAACAATAAACTGTACATATCGCCAGTATCGCCTAATAATAAAGTGTTGGCGGGTAATAGTAAGGCGTACAAGACTACTGCATCAACCCAAACACAGTTTGAATACTTGGGCGAATATATTACCAAAAACAACCCCAACGACCGCATTATAGCAGTATATTATGAGGGAGCAAAACAAACTTCGGCTATTCATCATTTTAACAAAAGTGTACATATAAAAGGAGATAGCGTGCGTACTGTTAATTACAAAAAACAAGGCTTAAAATACTTAACGGCTCAATTATCAAAAACTAAACCCAACAAAATAATAGTAGCTATAACTGAGCAAGCATTGGCTAATAGTTTTGTAAATGCTTTAAAAACATTATCAAAAACATACGATATACAACTGCTATGTGGCGATACGTATTTAGGCTTTGAAAACATAGATTACGAAACCCTACAACAACTAAAATTTAGAGCCGTAACTAATAATTATACTGATTATACATTGCCAAAAGCCCAAAATTTTGTAACCGAGTATAGAAATAAATACAAAAGCGAACCATCTAAATACAGTATGAACGGCTACGATTTGGGTTGCTGGTTAGCACGTAGTTATGGTACGTATCAAAACATAAATAACTTGTTTGATACACAGTACGAAGGCGTTGGCGATAAATACATAATGAAAAGTGTAGGCGCAAATAATGGTTACGAAAACTTTGGTTTATACCTTGTGGGCTACAACGAACTTAAATTAGTAGTAGAACCCTAACTACAATTATTAACTACAATGGAATATTCAGCGCAAGCACAACACATAATAACGTACTTAAAAGCCCTACAAACCACTATTTGCGATGGTTTGGAAACGGTAGATGGTACTGCAAAATTCAGGCATGATGATTGGCAACGCCCTGCAGGTGGTGGTGGACAAACACGTGTACTAGCCGATGGTGCCGTGTTTGAAAAAGGAGGCGTTAATTTTTCGGCCATAAATGGAGATATACCTGCATTTTTGCAAAAAGAAATACAAGAGCACTTTCCACATTTACCTGCATCAACACAGTTTTTGGCTACTGGTGTAAGTATAGTTATACACCCGCAAAGCCCATTAGTACCCATAATACACATGAACATACGCTACTTTGAAACCGATAAAGGAGCGTATTGGTTTGGTGGCGGAATAGATTTAACGCCACACTATGTAGTACCTGCTGATGCTACTTACTTTCACACACAACTTAAAAACGTGTGTGATACACTATCAAACGAAACATACGCTAGTTATAAAAACTGGGCTGATGATTATTTTTATATAAAACACCGCAATGAAACTCGTGGTATAGGCGGAATATTTTTTGATAAACTATGGGCAAATGAAACACAAACCATAGATAAAGTGCTGGCGTTTTGGAAAAATGTAGGTAACGCTTTTTTGCCTACTTATGCACAATTGGTAAATGCTACCAAAGCCAAAAGCTATACTGCTGAACAAAAACGTTTTCAACTGCTGCGCCGTGGGCGATACGTAGAGTTTAACTTAGTGTACGACCGTGGTACAAAGTTTGGTTTAGAAACCGACGGACGTATAGAATCTATACTAATGAGCCTGCCCAAGCACGTAAGCTGGGAGTACGATGCCAACAGCACATTGGGCGCCGAAGAGTTAGCCACATTAGCATTGTTAAAAAAAGGTGTAAATTGGTTGGGCAACTAAGCACTAAAATTTTACATTTGTACAAAATACGTAACACAACTAAATTTTAAATCATAGCATGAAAAACAAATTAACAATAGCCATAATAGTTTTAATAGTAGCAAGCGCATTTCGCTTATTTCCACACCCACACAACGTAGCGCCAGTAGCGGCTATAGCCTTGTTTGGCGGTTCGGTTATTAGTAACCGATTACTTAAATTTTTATTACCATTGGTCGTATTATTACTAAGCGATACCTTGGTAAATGGTTTATTGTACAATATGCCTTTTAATCCGTTTTATGACGGTTGGTATGTACAATATATGTGCTATGCACTAATAGTAGGTTTGGGAATGTTGGTACAACACAACAAAGCCAAAACAATAGTAGCAGGAAGCCTTGCTGCAAGTATTTTATTTTTTATAACTACTAACTTAGCTGTATGGGCAAGCGGAATGGTAGGCTACCCAATGAATATGGCAGGTTTAACAGCTTGTTACACTGCTGCTATACCATTTTTTATTAATGCTATAGCAGGCGATTTAATGTTTAGCGCATTATTATTTGGCGTATTTGCTTACGTTACCAACAAACAACAAATAACTCAAATAATAACTCAATAATAATTTTGCATAAACCAATAAGGTTTATTCATTTGCACCAACAAAAAAACAATAAGGTCCTGTGG
>JBEBIC010000430.1:0-1543 GCA_040080595.1 Bacteroidia bacterium
CTTCAAGTGTTTTTGATGACATGTCGGCAGAAACAAAAGTTGATTTTCAGGTTAAAAAATTAACTGGCGAAACAATGTTTAAGCTCATTTTGTTTTCACAGGCTACCGCAAGCGTCCCCCCGCTTGTGGTTAAGTAGCAAATAAAAAACTCCCTGCTTAGGCTACCGCAAGCCTCGTGGCTTGTGCGTTAGTTATTAGTACAAAAGTTATTTGTTAAAACACTATATTTGATTAAAATTAAACACGTTTATGTACCTATATAATTATGAATTTTACAAGCAACAAACGCACAAGCGGGACGCTTGCGGTAGCGCAACACGGCTATCTAACGCTTGCGACAGCGGGGAGATAACAATGAAGAAATGTTAGATCCAGATGGAAACAAAACCAAATATTTTAGGTATGATAAAGTACTCAAAATGAGCGATGCGTACAAAGAAATGAAAGGTCGTCATCCATCCATTATAATAGTTAGAGTAACTGGACATCCTACTGTGCAGGACACAAATTGGGGATATTCTGTTACAGGTGTTGGATTAGAACATCGTAAACGTAAAATAGGCACTAAAGCAAAGTTTTAAAATGAAATATTACCTATTTATAATCATACTATCGTTCGTACACATATCAACAATAAACGCTTGCGAACCTAAGCAGGACGAAGTATGCATTGAATTAAAAAAGAATATTCGGAAAGGAAAAGCTACCTTGTTACTAAAAATAAATAATAAAGTAGTGGATAAGATGGTTATTAAAGATTTAGATTTTGAGATAAATACGTTAAACCAAATAAACGATAGTTTATGGCAATACATTTATTCTTATGGAGCAAGTAAAACTCATAGCGTAAGATTGTCAAGACAACTTTTGTTAAGGAAATTAAATAATAAAATTCATATTTCTTACATTAGTCTCTATCAATTTATATTAGGTAATAATTTGTATAATGAAGATAGTTCATTGTATTATTCGGAAGAAAAGATCCATCTCGAGTTAAAAAACTTAACGCATCCAACAGCTAAATATTATGATTACACAAAAAAGATATATGGTACTATAAACCAAATAGACTCCTCAAGTAAAACTGTTTTACTAAAATATGATAGCATAAATAAAGTGTATTATACTGATAATGGTCTGCGTAACGGTTATTATGATTATTCGTTAAAAGAGCCTAAGAATTGTGAATATAAATCCTATGATGAAATTATATACATAGATAATGTGCTGGGCAAGTACCTAAAAATACAAACTAACCTTGATTATTTTTATTACAATAATAAATGGTTTTCAATACAAACCTATCCTTATGATAGGAAAAGAATGACTCAAATTTTCCCAGACCCTCGTTAGTTGTACCCCCCGTCTAGGCGTAGAGTTAGGTAATTAATGGTCGGTGGGCTATACGGTTTGCTGGGGGGCGCATTCCACGAATGCGTTGTATTATAACCTTCGGTATATCGTAATGGGGTTTTAAAGGGTGTTTTCGTTTCATTTTTTCATTTTTTGGTTAATCACAATCAAAAAACACACTGAGTATTTT